>CAZSOM010000061.1:0-8325 GCA_964608295.1 uncultured Candidatus Cloacimonadota bacterium | reverse complement strand
CTGGGTGATAATACTGGATGCAATAAATAGTTTGATCTTCTATTTTTAAAGTATGAAAAAACCAATAATATCAGTAAATAATCTTGTTGCAAAATATGGGGAAGAAACAGTTTTGGAGGACATCTCCGTTGATATTTACCCACATGAAATAACTGTGATTTTAGGTGGAAGTGGCTGTGGTAAAACTACTTTTATCAAGAATGTACTAAGGTTATATCAGCCTTTTTCCGGCTCAGTTAAGATCTTTGACAAAGAAGTAACTACCATGGATGAGCAGGAATTTGATGAGATTCTAAGTAAGATAGGAATGTTGTTTCAAAATGGAGCACTTCTCAATTCTCTAAATATTTTTGATAATGTTGCGATTCCCTTAGAACAACACACTAAGCTTTCCTCAAGCATAATTAAAAAAATGATAAAAGTAAAATTGGATCTTGTTAATCTTGGTCATGCTATACACATGGTGCCTTCAGAACTTTCCGGAGGTATGAAAAAAAGAGTTGCTTTAGCAAGAGCAATTGCCCTTGATCCTGATATTTTGATCTGTGATGAACCTTCTGCAGGTCTTGATCCCCTTACTAGTGCATCTCTGGATAAATTGATATTAAAATTGAAAAACCTGCTTAATATGACAATTGTGATCGTAACTCACGAACTTGCCAGTATTCATCGTATTGCTGACAGGATAGTATTTCTTGATAAAGGTAAATTACTTTTTCATGGGACTTTGGATGAAGCCAAGAAAACGGATATTAAAGAAGTAAAAACATTCTTTGAAGTGGGTTCATTCTAGCTTTATGATTGAAAAAAGACCGAAATTT
The DNA here is from genome assembly GCA_964608295.1 of uncultured Candidatus Cloacimonadota bacterium. Lineage (GTDB taxonomy): Bacteria > Cloacimonadota > Cloacimonadia > Cloacimonadales > TCS61 > Tenebribacter. The sequence continues at coordinate 7,504 of CAZSOM010000061.1, read as the reverse complement.
CTATTAGACGAAAATTTGGGCAAATTAGCGAAATGGCTCAGAATTTTGGGATATGATTCTGTAGTCTATAAAAGTATATCAATTGAAAAAAAAGTTTCAATATGTATAAAAGAAAGAAGAATTTTTCTTACAAAAAGCAAGAAAATTGCAGGAAGAAAGGAATCATTCTCCAGAATACTAATTATCTCAGAAAATTATGATCGACAACTTCAGGAGATTTCTAATTTGTTGATTTCGAGAGAAGATTTACTATTCTCAAGATGTACAGAATGTAATTTCAACTTGCAGGTAGTAAAAAAAGAGAAAATAGAAAAACTAATTCCTGAACATGTTAACAATAATTTTGAGGAGTTTAATATTTGTAGAAAATGTGGTAAAATATACTGGAAAGGTTCACACTACAATGCGATTAAAAGCAAACTCAAGAATTTGTTGACAATAACATCTACCGATAAAAAAAATATTTAATTATTAATATTTAAAAAATAAAATTTTTCCAGAACGGGGGGAAAAATGAAGAAATGGGCATTCTTTCTGTTTATCTTTATAATTATTGAGTCTATTTTTGCTCAAAATGTTTCTGATAAAGATTTCTTTTATAGTGAGTTAACAATTGTTGATCATCCTACAGATTTATCTGCGAAAATAATAAATGACCACACAGTGTTTTTACGCTGGCAATGTACAAACGATGACATTATTGGATATAACCTTTTTCGAAAGATTAGGGATGATGAGTTTATAGAAATTGGTGAAATTGATAAAGATAAAGCTACTTTTGTGGATGATGAACTGGAATATAATGTCAAATATTTCTATAAAATTCAATGTTATCAAGATAGTATTAGATCTATTTTTTCAGAAGAAATTACAGTTTCTACTGAATTTCCTGAACCTTCAAATATAGAAATTAAAACAATAGATGATCATTCTGTAAAACTAATGTGGCTCGACAATTGTGATTTCGAAACTGGATTTATCATTGAACGAAAGACAATTGGAACAGAGTATAAAGTGATCGGAAATGTTCTTAATGAAGAAACAGTTTATATTGATAAAGATCTAATTGTTGGTGCAAAGTATTATTATAGAGTAAAAGCTGTTTCAAAGATCAACGAATCCTTAGCTTCTGACGAAATAACAGTAGAGACAAAATTTCCAGCACCTTCGAACGTAAAAGCCGAAGCTCTCGATGATCAATCTATCAGGCTTACATGGGATGATACATATGTTTATGAAAGTGGTTATATAATTGAAAGAAGAACTGGAAATAATAAATTAATTGAAATTGCAAAATTGGATGCAAATACACGTTTTTTTGTAGACAATGAACTTGATGATGGTAAAATATATACTTATATCATAAAAGCATTCACTGAGATAAATGAATCCAGACCAAGTTCTATGGCAACAACCGAGTTACTTTTTCCTTCTCCTCAGAAATTGTATATTGATGTTTTAACTGATCACTCTGCAAAACTTTTTTGGGAAGATAGTTCTGTTCTTGAGATAGAATATATTTTGGAACGTAAAGACAATGAAGGTGATTACAATACAATTGCAAAACTCGGAAATGACATAAGAATTTATATAGATGAGGATATGCAGCTCGGTGAAGAATATACTTACCGGATTAAAGCTAAATCCAAAGTAAATGAGTCGGAATATTCCAATGAAATTAGTACTAAAACTGGTTTTCCCAGTCCAAATAATTTGTACGCTGAGAATGTCGATGACCAATCACTAAAGCTTTTTTGGGAAGATAACAGCTCATTTGAAACTGGTTTTAGGCTCGAAAGAAAAGAAAATGGAGAAGAATTTAGGGGAATTGCCAGCATTGAACCAAATGGAACTTTCTACATAGACAAAGGTCTTACTTTTGGATCGACCTACAATTATAGGATCTTTGCCTATTCAGCTACATCTAAATCAGCTTATTCCAATATCTTGTCAGCAAAGACTATTTTTCCTAAACCAACCTATCTTTCTATTCTTGTCTTGGATGACCAATCAGTAAAGTTATCCTGGCAGAACAATAGTTCATTTAATACTGGATTCAAAATAGAAAAAAAAATGGGAAAAGATGATTTTATAGTAGTTAAAGAATTACCTGCTACAGAAAATTCCTACTTGGATTTTAATCTTATTTATGGAACTCAATATATTTATCGGATAGTAGCAACGACTGTATCCAACACTTCAAGCTATTCAGGAGAGATCATCGTTAATACGATTTTTCCGGGTCCTTCTAATTTAAGTTCGGAAGTTTTGGATGATAGAACTGCTTCAATTCATTGGGTAGATAACTGCTCATTCGAAACAGGATACAAGATCGAAAGAAGAATGACAGATGAAGATTTCAAATTTCTTGCGAAACTTTCTTCTAATTCTACATCATATACTGATGACCTATTAAAAACTGAAAAGGAATATTTCTACAGAGTTCAGGCAATAACTTCAATGAATGGTTCAGATTTTTCTAATGTTGAACACTTGAGTACAACGTTTCCACCTCCTTCAACCCTGATGATTGAAAATATGATTGCTGGATCAATCAAATTGAAATGGAATGATAATTGTAATTATGAAGATGGATATTTAATTGAGAGAAGTCAGGATGGATCAGTGTTTAGGATGATTAAAAAAACGAATCCAAATACTACTGAATATATTGATGAAAGGTTGATCAACAACGTAGAATATACTTATCGTATTCAAACATTTTCAGATTTTAATACGTCTCATTTTTCAAATACAATTTCAAAATATTATGGATTACGAACTCCCACTAATTTTGAAGTTTCGGTTGTAAATGACCGAAAAGTAAAACTTGGTTGGACAGATAACAATAATATTGAGGAAGGATATAAGATTCAAAGAAGAACTGAGGATGGAGATTTTAAAACAATTGCATCAGTAGCGGAAAATTCAATGTATTATATTGATTCTGATTTGGAAATCCACGAAAAATATTATTATCAAATATTTAGTTATGTTAATAAAACCAATTCAAATGTATCAGATGTCCATTCAGCAATTTGTCATTTTGGGGAATTACGTGTACCGGAAGATCATTCTACTATCCAGGGGGCAATCAATGCTTCAGTATCTGGTGGTAGAGTTATCGTTCATCCTGGAGTTTACAAAGAGAATATTAATTTTAAAGGGAAGAATATAGTTGTGTGTTCAAAATTTTTTAATACACAGGATAGAGCGTTCATAATTACTACTATTATTGATGGAATGAGCTCAGGTAGTGTAGTTAATTTTGCTAATGAAGAAACAGAATCTGCACAACTAATCGGGTTTACTATCAAAAATGGTAGTGGTAACGGTTATCGTGGCGGTGGCATTTTTATTTATAATTCCAGTCCATCAATTCATGATGTGATCATTCAGGAGAACGAAGCTGAAGAATTTGGTGGTGGATTATATCTTTATAATTCTAATGCTCAAGTTAAAAATGCCATTATAAAAAATAATTCTTCTTTAGGAACAGAGCATGGTTATGGGGGAGGGATTTATATAAGTAACTCCAACCCAATTCTTGAGGGATTAGAAATAATTGATAACAAAGCCAATGAATTTGGAGGGGGATTGTATATTTACAATTCAAATCCGGAATTAACAAAATGTATTGTTGCAGGTAATGAAACCACAAGCACTGAATATGGCTTAGGAGGTGGAATCTACACCCAGTACTCTAAATCAACTTGGAGAAATTTAACAATTTGTGATAATACTGCAAATCAGGGTGGTGGAGTGTATTGTAATAGTTTTTCAAATCCAAAATTATCCAATTCAATATTATGGAACAATTTACCCCAGGAAGTATGTTTTCATAAGTTCGGTGACATAAAAATGACTCTTGGTTATTCCAATATCAAGAATGCTGAAGATGGATTTGAGACAAATAATAATGGCTCTATCTTCTTTAAGATGGGAATTATAAATTCTGATCCGATGTTTAAAGATGCTAATAATAGAAATTATGAACTATTAGATGCATCTCCTTGCATTGACGCTGGGAATCCTTCTGAGTTATTCAATGATGTAGATGGATCAAGAAGTAATATTGGTGCTAAATAGATACCTGCTTAAAAGGAGTTGCCCATGAAAAAAAGCTTAAAAATTGCAATATTAATTTTAACAATATTAATCAGTAGCAATCTCTTTTCACAAATTTATCAAGGGCAATTATTCCTAGGTCTTCATAGTAATGCAACAAAACTAATTGGTGGTGAAGTGGATGATAGTACAGTTAGAGTTTTAGGAGAATTTAACTGTGGATATTATCTTACTCGTAAGATAGGAGTTGGAATCGAAGCAGGGTACGGTTTTGTTACGGTACGTGATAAAGAACAATTGCTGGAAATAGCAAGCCACATTATTACGAAAGAGGATACTCCTTTTACAACAACATTTATACCAATTTCCATTTTTGGACGTATTAATCTTGTTGAAGAGCACAATTGGGTTCCATATCTGAGTACAGGTTTGGGAATCATGATGTGGAATTGTGAAAACACTGATATCAATACAGAAATCAGTTCTGGTAATAATCTCATCGGTAATCTCGGTGGTGGTATTGAGTGGGAGATATCCCGAGCAGTAGGCATCGATTTTGGGATTAAGTACCAAAGAATATTTAACCAGCATGAAGATATGTCTGGTGAATCAACATCAGATCTTGGCCGAAATGATGTGCAAACAGGAAACCTGTCTGCTGGTTTTGGAATAACAATTCGTTTCGGTGGTTCGAATGATGCTGATCATGATGGATTTGATGATAAGCTGGATAAGTGTCCGTTAGTTCCTGAAGATTTTGATGGTTTTGAGGATGAAGACGGCTGTCCTGAATGGGATAATGACGGTGATGCACTGTCTGATTTAGTCGAAACCAACACTGGAATATATACTAATGTAGACAGCACAGGAACAGATCCTAATGTTGCCGACACTGATATGGATGGGATCAATGATTATGAAGAGATCTTCAAATACAAAACTAATCCTCTCATTGTAGATACTGATGCTGATAGTTTAGATGATGGTGATGAGATCAACGAGTATCAAACAGATCCTAATTCTGTTGATACTGATGGTGATACTCTGCCTGATTATGATGAAATATTTATTCACAAAACTGATCCATTAAATGCTGATACTGATAGTGATGGCTTCATGGATGGTGATGATAAATGTCCGGTTGAATCAGAGACATTTAACGGGTTCAAGGATGATGATGGCTGTCCTGATAAAAAACCAGAAGTGATATTTGAAGAGAAAACACCAATCATTCTTGATGGAGTAAGATTCGAATCAGGTAGCACTGAATTAGCTGAAGACGCAAAATCTGTATTAACTAAAGTTGTAACTACACTATTACATTATAAAGATATGCACCTTGAGATTAGCGGACATACAGACAGCTCAGGTTCTACAGAATTAAATAATAAACTATCCCGAAAACGAGCAGAGTCAGTAAAACGTTATTTGGTCAATCAAGGAATCGAAAGTGCCAGATTACATGCTATTGGACTTGGTTCTTATTATCCGATTGCTTCTAATGATACACTAGAAGGTAAAGCCTTAAATAGACGGATTGAATTCTTTAGATTGAAATAATTAACTAAGTTTACTCAACAGAAGGGATCCGACGTAATGGATCCCTTTTTTACCTAAAGGTTATTCTTGACTAATAAATACTAAAGTTTGAAAAATAAATTCAAAAATTGGGATACATAAATGAATAATTCAGAGAATCTACAAATTTTCAAATTGGAGAACCAAATCCAAAACTATGCTTGGGGATCTAAAACTTTCATACCAGAGTTGCTGGGAAAAGCTACAACTTCACAGGAAACACAAGCAGAATTATGGATGGGCAGTCACCTAAAAGCATCTTCAAAAGTTACAATGAATTGTAGAAAAAAATCCTTAAGAGATATAATTCTGTCAAATCCTGAAGAAATGTTAGGTGAGAAAATTAGTAGACAATTTAATAGCAATCTGCCTTTTCTTTTCAAAGTTTTGGCTGCTGGTAGTCCCCTTTCCATTCAGGTGCATCCCAATAAAACTCAAGCTGAAGAGGGATTTAAACTAGAAAATGAGAAAGAAATTCCTTTGGGTTCCAGCAAGCGCAACTATAAAGATGATAACCATAAACCAGAACTGATTTGTGCTTTAACGAATTTTGAACTTATGTGTGGATTCCAACCAATTAAAGATATAGTGGATATGATAAAATATCTACAACTAGATGAAATATTAGTTAGATCAAAAGAATTAGAATTGGATATGAAAGCTTATAACTTACAAAAAATGTTTTCAAATCTAATGAGTAAACAAGGTGTTGAACAAAATAAAGTGGTTAACAAGTTAAGAAAAAAAATAACAGAATTACAACCGAGAGATGAAAAGGAAAGGTTAATTTTCAAGTGGATAAAAACTCTTGTTTCATCTTATCCTAACGATATGGGAGTTTTTTCTCCTCTTTTTCTGAACGTGATAAAACTAGAACCAGGAGATGCTTTATTTTTAGACGCTGGTGTGTTACATTCTTACTTGGATGGTTGCGGAATAGAGATCATGGCTAATTCAGATAATGTGTTGAGAGGTGGATTAACTCCAAAGAACATTGATCTTCCGGAATTGTTGAAAGTACTTAAATTTGATGTGGAGAAATTGAGAAAAATACAACCTGAAATTATTAAAAATGAAATTGTTTATCGAACTCCTGCTCAAGAGTTTCAACTTTCAAAAATTGTTGTGCATAATAATAAACCTTTTATCAATAAAAAAATCACAAGTCCTGAAATCATGCTGTGTACTTCTGGTTCAGGAAAGATAAGTTGGAAAGATTCTGTTCTTGAAATAAAAAAAGGCGAATCAATTTTTATTCCGTTTTCAATTTCGGAATATATGTTTGAGGGAACAATGGAATTATTCAGAGCTGTTGTTCCAATGAAGTGAAAATTAAAGATATTGAGGAAAAATGGCTGAAAATATTGATAAAAAATTTTGCAAGTTGATAAAGAAGAAATACTTGAAAACCAACCTGAAAGAATTTATGGAATTAGTAAAGAATCCTAAGTTTATATGCCTGAAATGTGGTAGGGTTGCCAATGATAAGAAATTTCTCTGCAAACCTGTTGAGTTAAATTAATGTATGGGGTGATTCCATTCATGAATTACCCCTATTATCTCTTCAATAGTTTATTTAACTTCCTGCATCTGGCGCACTTGCTTCAGAACCATCTTCTTAGGCATAAAAGGAACCAATGCTAACATGATGCGTAAAATAAGTGGAACTCCCGAGATCACATCCATTTTACCTTTCAGCATACCGATATACCCATCTAAAGCTACATCATAAGCACTAGCGGTTTTCTGGAACATGGAAGTTTTATCCATTCCCGAAGTAGTCCCGAATCCGGTTTTCGTTGCACCAGGCATTAGATTTGTTACTGTAATGTTGGTATCACGCAATTCTTCAGAGAGA
>CAZSOM010000060.1:0-8359 GCA_964608295.1 uncultured Candidatus Cloacimonadota bacterium | reverse complement strand
AACCAACTCAACTACATTAGATCTATGCGGCAAATTGACTTTGCAACAGCTTGTAACTGCTATTGATAAAATGGATGTATTGATAACAAACGACAGCGGACCAATGCATATTGCTGCTGCCCTGGAGAAACCTCAAATAGCCATTTTCGGAGCTACGCATCCTAAACTTGGCTTTGCTCCGATAAATAAGAAAGCAATTATTTTATCTGCTGATCTTAAGTGTCAGCCCTGCTCGCTTCATGGCTCCAAGAAATGCCCTTTAACACATTTTAATTGTATGAAATCTATTTATGCAGATCAAATTCTTGATTCTTTAAAAGCAATTCTAAACTAATCAAGCAATATAAATAGCTCCAACTGTAAATATACTTTACACAACTAAAAACATTGTTGACAGAATTATTATAAAAACTTTTTTCAGCTTAAACATAATTGAAAAAGAGGTTTGTATGGACAACAAACTTGAAGAAGTGATAAGTCAATTTGTAACAAACGATAATACGATCAGCGATAAGATATTAAACTATTTTGAACTGGATGACAGTAAAATCATCGAAGTAATTGGTGAAAGTGGTTCCGGGAAATCCTTTATTCTCCGAAATATGATCCAGATATTGAATGAAAAGAAAATCCAGTTTGAGTTCTTTCTTCCGCGTGTGTATCAGTATAATCATTTTAAACGAGTATTAAAGATGATCACCGGCATCAGTGATCAAGATTATAATGATATCATCAACAAATCCGAAAAATATGATTTTAAGAATAAATATGATCTCTTTTATTTTATTACTGAACATTTAAATAAACAGAAGTTACTCAAAGCAAAGAACATAATAATATATGAGAATTTCTATTTAGATCAATATACGAGAGATTTCATCAAATATATTGTTCAATACGCAAAGAAACAAAAGATTCAATTCATAATATTTACGAGAAAAGATACATTTCCATTTTCAAAAAAAATTACAATAGAAATTCCAGGAAAGGAGCAAGTTGAAGAGATCCTACGAAATTTTCTTCCCACCCAAAAGGAATCATTAGCATCCGAAAGTGAGATTATCCACAATGTCTCCAACGGGAATTTATCCATAATTGATTACATAATAAATAACTTACTTTCCAAGAAAAAAACATTTGATATTGGCTCGTTTTTAAAAAAGAAAATAAATCTTGAAACTATCTATTCTCAACACCTTAAAGAGCTTACACCAAAACAACGAAAACTTCTGTTTACAATTTTCCTACTTGATACTAATGCTTCAGATGAAACCATAAAAAATAGCAGTAAATTATCTTCTTTCACTAAAGATCTGAGTGTATTGTTAAAAACCAGATTGATTACGGAATATAAAGGTAAATATTATATTAAAAAAATCTCAGTAATAAAAAAATTCTTTGAAAAACTTCCTGTGAAGGAAAGAAAAGAATACTCTATAGAAATATTAGATTCTTTAGATCCAGAATATAAAACAGACCTTTGTGTTTATTTGGGAGAAGCTACAGAAAATTGTTTTGAGGAATGTATTTCATCTCTTTCTAAACTAAATGACTATCAATCATTAATTCAAATATATAAATTATATTTAAAACAGATCTCAGACCCTGAAAAGAAAGTTGAGATTTTGCTTAGTTTAGGAAAAGCTTACAGGATATTGAGCAAACTTGATATTGCAGCAGAACATTTTCGGGAAGCTTTAAAACTTTCTGTGGAATCTTCTTTATCTCTAGGCAAGGTTGTTTACAATCTAGCAAAGACTCTTTATAAAATGAATTCAGTAGCTTTTGCTTTGGAATTATTAAAAAAATATTCTACAGATTCTGATGATATTGAATTGATCCTGAAAACTAATTTATTAAAAGGTGAAATTCTATTGGATTTGGGAAAAATGGATGAAGCTATAGAACTGGCAGAAGCATCGCTGCAAACAGCAGATCAGATCAAAGATGCTCAAATAAGATTTAAGATCAAAGCTGATTTTAGAAAACTAAAAGGTACAATTGCATATTATGCAAATGATTGGAAAAAGTCAGAAAATGAATTTAATGAGGCAGAGAAACTTTATAGCAAAATTAATAATATTGAAGGACTAGCTGCAGTTTATAATAATTTGGGAGTACTTGCAGCTTATCATCAACTTGAAATGAAAAAAGCTGAAAAGCTTTATTTGAAAAGTTTAAATACTGAAAAAGAAAGGTATAGCTTAAGTGGGATTTCAGTATCCCAATGCAATCTTGGTGGTTTATATGAGGATAAGGGAGAATATAAAAAATCGATTCGTTATCTTCTTGAAGCTTTGGAGATACAAAAATTGCTGAATGACAAAGATAAAACTATCAGTATTTACATCAACATTGGTATTTCTTATATGGATAATGGGAAATACGAAAAAGCAGAAGAAGCGTATAAAAATTCTTTAGAGATTGCCTTAGAATTCAATATGTATAAAAATGTAATTTCAGTCTTAAATAATCTGGGTGCGCTTTTCTTTAAATCCGGTAATTTCCGAAAAGCGATAGATTACTATGAGCAAGCGGTAAAAAAATCTAAAGATACTAATTTTTCAGATGGTTTATGGAGATCCTATAATAACATGGGTGAACTTTTTGAAAAACGTGGAGAATACAATTTAGCTTACGATTATTATTCAAAAAGCTTAGAACTTTTACCTGGCATTACAGATGAACTTATGAAGGCAGAATTATATGGTAACTTGGGAAGTGTGTTAACCTCTCTTCATAAATTTAAAGAGGCTTACGCATATTTAGTAGAAAGTTACGATTTTTTTAAAAGTATTAATGCCAAAACTAAAATAATCGAAGGTGCTTTGAATCAAGCTAAATATTTTATTGAAACCAGGAACTATGAGAGTGCACATTATTACTTAGAGTCAGCACAAAAACTTGCAGAAGAGATCGAAAATGATTTCTATTTAGGAAAATGTTTTTACTTCTCTTCATTATTAGAAAAGGATGATAGAAAAAAAGCATTAAGTCTTCTACAAGATGCTATTGAATACTTTATTAAATCAAATCGCAATGTTGAGCTGTCTATTGCAAATTATGATTTTGCAGCACTCTTGTTGGAAGAAGAGGAGTGGGAGCAAGCCTTGCAGATCTTGAACGATAATATAAAATTGATCAAAGGATTAGGGGCAATCAAGATTCTGGAAAAAAATGAAATTCTAATTAGGAAAGTATCTAAACAATATTCTGCAGAGCTTAAAGAGACCAAGTATCAGGAAACATTGCTGAATAGATTTTATGAAATAACTCAGGAACTAAATGGTATCACAGATTTTGACTCACTCATGGAAACTGCCCTGGACAAGTTAGTTGATTTTGCGAGTGCAGAAGGTGGAATATTTACACTTTATAATAATAAAATGGTAAAAGATTCCTGGGAATATGTCATCCTAAAAGGAATTACACAAGGTGATGATAATCTGCACAAGTTCATGAAGTTGATCGATGAAACTTTCGAGGAAGGATCAAGCCAGAACTTTAAGCAACTACACTCAGCACCGGAATATAATAATATAATTCTCTTTCCTCTAATTGTGAGAAATGATAAAAAGGGTGTTGTTTGTCTCTTCACAAAGCATGGATCGTATTATTTCACCGAAAGAACGTTCAACCTGATAAGTGCGCTTTGTAATCAAATTGTAGTGATTGTAGAAAATATATCGTTTGAGAACTTGCAGAGATCACATGAGAGTATTCGTGAAGAATTAGCTTCATCCAGCACATTTGCTAATATCATTGGTAAGAGTAAAAAGATTCAGGAAATCTTCCGTATGATCGAGAAAATCAAGAATACTCCAACCTCGGTATTGTTGGAAGGTCCAAGTGGAACGGGAAAAGAGCTTATTGCCAGGGCTATTCATTATAACAGTAACAGACGAAATAAACAATTCGTAGCACAATATTGTGGAGCATTACCAGAGACATTGTTAGAAAGTGAATTATTTGGTCACATCAAAGGTTCATTTACGGGTGCAACTCACGATAAAAAAGGATTGTTTGAGGTTGCTGATGGGGGAACATTCTTTCTGGATGAGATAGCTGATATTAGCCTTTCTACTCAAGTAAAGCTTTTGCGATTTCTGCAAGAAGGTGAAATAAAAAGAGTTGGATCCACCCAAACGCATAGGGTTGATGTTCGAGTGATTTGTGCATCGAACGTTTCCTTGAAAGATAGAGTCGATAGTGGTGAATTCAGACTAGATCTGTTTTACAGGTTGAATGTAATAAAGGTTAATGTTCCTTCTTTGCAGGAAAGAAAATCAGATATTCCTCTTCTAGCAGTCCACTTCCTTGATAAGTACTGTCAGAAGATCGACAAGAAAGTGAACGGGATTACCGAAGAGGCAATGAGATATCTAATGAATTACAGCTGGCCTGGAAATATCAGGCAATTAGAAAATGAAATCGAACGGGCTATAACTCTCTCGGAAATTGATTCTTCAATTAAATCTTCCGATCTTTCTGAAGAGATCTTCCATTACAAACAGCATACTGAAACAGTTCAGTTATTAGAAAACAGATCAATGAAAGATGCTGTAGAAAAATTGGAAAAAGAGATGATTCTAAGAGCTCTTGATGAGTATGAAGATAACCAGACAAAAGCTGCAAAAGCTCTTAGTTTGAGCAGACAGGGTCTAATTAAAAAAATGCAGCGTTATGGTATAAGAAAATAATTCAAGCTATTTAACTTATTTAAATTAGGAAGGTTCATGAAGGAGCAGTTAAGATTTGTAGTACTTGATATTGAAACTTCTGGTTTTGATTTTATTGAGAACGAAATTATTGAAATCGGAGCTGTTCGTTTCGATAAAGGAAAAGAAGAAGAACGTTTTTCACAATTTATCAAACCCTTAAAACCAGTTTCAAAGTTTATTAAGAGACTTACTCATATCACAGATGAACAGTTGGCATCGGGGGAAAACCTGACAAATGCACTCACTTCTTTGCTTGAATTCATTGCCGATGATCTTATTGTTTGCCACAATACTTCATTTGATATAGGTTTTTTAAATTCAAAATTAAAGGAAAAAAGTTTACCGAAAATTTCAAATCAAACTCTTGATACACTCGACCTGAGCAGAATTTATTTACCTTTCATCTTGAACCACAAATTAGGTACTGTTGCAGAATATTTTAAGATCGATCTTTCCCAGGCACACCGTGCAATATTTGACGCTATAGCTACAGGTAATGTTTTGCTGGGTCTAATAGATTTTATCCTGAAGAACATCCCATTAAGGGTCAATCACAGAATATTTGAAGTATCAAGTATGCAATTGAAGAAAATTGGTTTAACAAATTTCCTGCAGAAAATCATTAATCATCAAAAAGAAACAACACTTCTTTCTAAACAGAAATCTGTAATTGATTTTCATAATAGAAATTATATTAAACATAAACCTGTTAAAATCCAAGAATTATCAATCGACACGATTTTTGGTGAAGACGGTGTCTTTAGTAAACATTTTGATAAATATGAATTGCGTGAGGGACAGATCAATATGGCTCAGGCGGTTCTGAAAAATTTTGAAAAGATGGAATTTTTATTAGTTGAAGCGGGAACAGGAGTAGGAAAATCATTGGCATACCTGATTCCTTCGATTAAATATACGCATCGTGAAAACAAGAAAGTTGTGATCTCTACAAACACAAAAAATCTTCAAGAGCAACTTTTTTATAAAGATTTGCCAATCGCTAAAGAATGTGTTAACATTCCATTTAAGGCAACCCTATTGAAAGGAAGAGGGAATTATATCTGTGAGAAGAGGTGGTTGGAAACTGCTTTTGATCTGGATAAAATGATCTCTTCAGATGAGGTTAGTTCTTATTTAAATTTAATTGTCTGGAAAGAATTTACTAAAACCGGTGATATTTCTGAGAACAATTCATTCAACGTTAATAGAGATAGAAGAGTTTGGAAAAAAGTATCTTCCGATAGCTTTCTTTGTCGTAAGAAAAGATGTCCGCATTATAAAAGCTGTTTCCTCATGGATATTAGGGATAAAGCAGAAGAATCAAATCTTGTTATTATCAATCACCACTTGCTGCTGGCTAACATGCAAAGTGATAATGCTGTTCTAGGTGAATTTGATAATTTAATCATAGATGAAGCTCATAATTTACCGCATCTTGCTCCTGCAGAACTTGGTATCAGTCTCTCCTACCCCGATTTTAATAATTTTTTCAACCAACTTCATTCTGTTCATAATAAATTCCAAAGTGGGATTCTGGTAAGGTTGAGAACAGATGCTGTGAAAAGTGATTTCCCATCCAAACAGGAACTGCTTTTAAAAATTGAAGAAACAGAAAAACTTATTGATGAAAAGAAAGATATTTTTGCTGATTTCTTTTCGAAAGTTGGTGAGGTGGTCAACACAAAGGGAAGTTATGGAAAACTGCGGATCACCAATATGGAAAACCACTCTTTTCTGACTGAAGACTTGGAAAAGATTATTATTTTCTGGCAGGAATTTTCCCGAAGTTTTTTGAAAATAACTAACATTTTTTCTGATATCAATAAACAACGTTTCATTGAATATGATAAACACAAAGAGGCAATGGACAGTATTGTAAACATGATCTCGGAATATCATAATATGCTTGCCACTATGCATAATCCGGAATTGAAAGATTTTGCTTTTTGGATGGAATCATTTCAAACCAGTGATAAAAAATATCCTGCAGGAGTTTTGGTTTATTGTCCGTTGAATGTAGATCAAATTTTCCATGAAAAATTATATTCAAATGTAGAATCAGTGGTTTTCACATCAGCTACGATTGCGATCAGGAATAATTTTAAATATTTTGCCAATCGGATGGGCTTGAATCTATTGGAAGAGGGATTTGTCCAGGAGTTGGTTGTACAATCACCTTTTGACTATCAAAAACAGACAATGGTGCTGGTTGCCGGATTTCTTCCTGATCCCAAAGATAAATTTTTCTCATCGCAGAGTATTGACATAATCCGTAATGCTGTTGAGATCACTCAAGCCGGAACAATGGTTCTTTATACTTCTTATAAAAACCTGAATGAGGCTTATGATGCGTTGAGTGAAGAGATGTATAGTAAAGATATTTTACTTCTCACCCAAGGTAAAGGACTTGGACGTTCAGCGATGCTCAAAGAATTCCAAACTAATAAAAATTCTGTTCTATTTGGTACAAATTCTTTCTGGGAAGGAGTGGATGTTCCGGGTGAATCTTTGCAATTGCTTGTTTTATACAAATTACCTTTTATGGTTCCTTCCGAACCAATCGTGGAAGCATATCTGGAAAAATTAGAAGCGGAAGGAAAGAACAGTTTCATGCACTATATGCTGCCCAATGCTCTCTTGAAATACAGACAGGGATTCGGCAGACTTATCAGACATAAAACAGATAGAGGAGTTGTTCTTGTATTGGATAACAGAATTATGACAAAAAGATATGGTCAGTATTTCAAAGAAACGGTTCCAGCGCGTACATTTATAGCTCAATCAGAAATTGAGATCTATGATCATCTGAGTAAATGGTTTAAGAACAGACGATGAAGTATTATTAAAGATAATTAAATGAAGAGAATAATTATAATTATACTCTGCATTATCATGACGGCTTTAGCTTTTTCTGATGAAATGGAAATGAATGTAAAAAAGCAAAAGGTTTATACAAGTATTTTATCACCAGGTCTTTTTACTACACTTGGATTCGGTATAGAAAGTGTATCGCAAGATGAAAAAATTGAGAAATTAATAATAATACATACTGGTTTAGCTCCTATGTTCTTAGGGGGAGGAATATATTCTCAGACCAGGTACTTTAAAAATTCAACACGATCGGGCTTGTTCTACACATTTGATATTGGGGTTGATATAATTCTGGGTGCAGGTGCAGATCCTGGTGGTGGTAGTGCTGATTTTCTAACTATACCATTTCCTAATATAGCTGGAGGGATTGGTTATGGTACTAAAATTGGAGATAATTCATATTTCCGTATTTCAATTGATGCAGGCATCAAAGCTGTAATTAGTAATCTGAATTTGTCAGTAACTTTTTAGAAAAAATCAATTTATAAACTTACATTCTCTTTGAAACCTTAGGATTAAAATTCAATAAATCTTAGTCGAGTCCACTCAATGTTAACTTATTTAAAATAGTTAAATTACAAAAAAAATAAAAAAGATTTGACATATAAAACTCCGATTTGATTTTGACACCTCGTGTAAAAGCCAAGGTAGCAAAACAAAAACAGCTACTTTAATGCCAAGCCTGCAAGACAGGCTTATAGATCTTTGAGGAGGAGAAATGGCTAAAGAGAAATTTGTAAGAAGTAAACCACATGTGAACGTTGGAA
>CAZSOM010000059.1:0-8481 GCA_964608295.1 uncultured Candidatus Cloacimonadota bacterium | reverse complement strand
GTAGTTAGGCACGAAGAAAAATGTTGTTTTTCTTTGAAAAGCCAACATATAAAAGTCGACTCTTAGCAAAGCCGACACGTAAGTATTTAACATTGTGTAATAAATTAGAAAATTTAAATCGTGAGAAAATCACAATTAGCTTGACCCTATTTGGCTGTTTTGCCAAATAGGCAATGAATTTTGGGAAGTGAAATAGATTCTCATTGCATGGAGGGCATTATGACTGAATTGGACAAAAGAAAATATGAAGAGTTGGCACGTATCAGCAAAGCTCTGGCGCATGCCACGCGTTTATACATTATTCATAAATTGGATGAGCAGGAATATTGCGTGAAGGAACTTACAGAACTCATTGGAGTGGATATCTCAACAGTATCCAAACATCTAACTGTTCTGAAAAATGCTGGGATTGTCAATTCAGAAAAACGCGGGAACTGCATTTATTATCAATTACAATGCCGTTGTGTACTTTCCATGTTCAGTTGCCTGACGAATGTAATTGATACAAACAAAGAAAAAATCAATGAGATATGAGTTGTCTTTGCGAGGAATTCTACTTGCTGAAACAAACGAAGCAATCTTTACTATTTTGAACAATTCAAGATTGCTTCGAAAGAATTCTATGAAAGAAATCTCGCAATGACAGTTTAAATGAAAGGAAATTGTAAATGAAGTGGAAAAATGAATTAAAAATACTGTTCTTGATGGTAGTTATATTCTTAGTAGCCTACCATTTACCCGTAAACACAGCACGGTTTCAAAACGCAGTTATGGAATCGTTCCATCTGCTGAAAGAATATGCGCGATTACATGTAATACTTTGCCTGATCCCAGCTCTTTTTATCGCTGGAGCTATTGGTGTGTTCATCTCTCAAAATGCAGTGATGAAGTATCTGGGAACAAGAGCAAAAAGAGTTGTTGCCTATTCTGTTGCAGCTGTCTCGGGAAGTATTTTAGCAGTATGTTCCTGCACGATCTTACCGCTTTTCAGTGGGATCTATAAGCGTGGAGCTGGAATAGGTCCGGCTACTGCTTTTTTATATTCTGGTCCGGCTATCAATATTCTAGCAATCATTCTAACTGCTCGAATTCTGGGAGTGGAAATGGGAATTGCCCGAGCTGTAGGAGCGATTGTATTCGGTATTGTTATCGGCATAATTATGGGAATTATCTTCCGCAAAGATGAACAGGAAAAGATCCAACAGCAGATGCTGATGCCGGAAGTGGAAGTAGAACGACCTTTCTGGCATAACTTGATCTTTTTTGCTTCCATGGTTTTCATTCTCATCTTTGCCAACTGGGCTAAACCGGCAACCGAATCTGGATTATGGCAGGCGATTTATAGCGTGAAATGGATTATTACTTCAATCTTTTCTGTAGCTTTGGGAATCATCCTAGTAGCAATCTACAAAATGAAATTCTGGAAAATTGGAGTTACAGCATCAGCTGTTATTATCACTGGGTTTATTTCTGGTTGGAATCCGATGATCACATTTGTTGTCGGAGTAATAGGACTCTCTTATTTCACCAGCAAAGACGAAGATGAGATGGGTGAGTGGTTCAGCTCCACCTGGGAATTTGCCAAACAAATTTTGCCACTGTTGTTTTTTGGTGTTATTGTTGCAGGTTTGCTTCTTGCAAGACCAGGACATGAAGGTTTGATCCCGTCCGAATGGATCTCCAAGTTAGTTGGTGGTAACTCTATCTGGGCAAATTTCTTTGCTTCCATCGTAGGAGCATTCATGTATTTTGCTACACTCACAGAAGTTCCAATTCTGCAGGGATTAATGGGAAATGGTATGGGGAAAGGACCAGCTTTAGCTCTGCTTCTGGCTGGCCCGGCACTATCCCTTCCGAATATGCTGGTTATTCGCAGCGTGATGGGAACCAAGAAAACAGTAGTTTTTGTGTCATTAGTTGTGGTCATGGCAACAATCACCGGAGTGATCTTTGGAGTTCTTTTTGGATAGTCCATCCTCTTACAACGGCATCTTTTGTTCCCTCGCTTGCGACGCAGAAGTAAGAGAGGGACAGCAGTGTGAGTTTAGAGAAGAATTATAAATACGTTCATTCCCAACTGGAAAGGCGGGAATGAGGAGATTGAAAATATGTTAGAACTTTTTGAAAAATTAACTATGGCACTTTACGGAAATCCCATAATTGCTCTCGGTGCAAGTTTTTTATGGGGAATTCTTAGTATTCTTATCAGTCCCTGCCATCTAGCCAGCATCCCAATCGTAGTTGCCTTCATCAACGAGCAAAAAGACATCTCCACTAAAAAAGCATTCTTCATTTCACTCAATTTTTCTGTTGGAATCTTAATCACTTTACTAATTGCTGGAACTATTGCTTCCTTTGCCGGATTGCTGTTGGGAAGTTTTGATACGATTCTGCGGATAATTGTAAGTTTACTGCTTTTATTGGTTGGGCTTTATTTCCTGGGAATCGTATCCATGCCTGATTTTGCTTCAGGCAAAGATCGCAGAGTAAAAAACAGACCTTATCTTAGCGGGTTGATTTTAGGATTAGTTTTTGGACTGGCTCTTGGTCCTTGTGCACTGGCTTTCATGGCTCCGATCCTGGGGATTGTGATATCTTCCATTTCTACCCAACTATGGTTTTGCCTTGGCTTGATAGCAGCATTTATTATCGGACATTGTGGATTACTGGTCTTGATCGGTACATTCACAGAAGTAGTGAAAAAATATTTATCCTGGAATGTAACCTCGAAAGGAACTAAAATTCTAAGAATAATCTGCGGAATTTTGATTATCATAGGAGCAATTGTTACATTCTGGAAAGCAATATAAAATAAAAAAATTGAGATCGTTTTGCTTTGCAAAGCCGACTCTTAGGAGAAATAATGAATATCAAAGTATTAGGAAGCGGTTGTGCTAAATGCAAGAAACTATATGGCAACGTGGAAGAAGCACTCAGAGAATCAGGTATGGAGGCAACTTTGGAGAAAGTGGAAGATATTAACAAGATAATCGATTATGGTGTAATGATGACACCGGCTCTGGTTATCAATGAAAACGTGAAATCGGTGGGAAAAGTTCTTAGCCTGAAAGATATTATCAAGCTTATATCATAAGGAGAAGAAAATGAAGAAATTAATGTTTATTTTGCTGTTCTCAGCTATTATCTTAGTTTGTTTTGCAGACGAGAACCAGCAAGTATCAATTCAAGACACTTCAAAAGTCAAACCAAAGATCACCTTCCTAGAATTGGGTTCTACAACTTGTATTCCCTGTAAACAAATGGAAAAAGTATTAGAATCTGTCCGTGAAAAATATGGTGATCAGATCGAAGTGATCTTCCATGATATCAAGAAGGAAAAAGAACTTGTAGCGAAATATCGGATTAAAATGATTCCAACCCAGGTTTTTCTAGATGTTGATGGCAAAGAAATTCACCGTCATATAGGCTTCTATCCGGAAGCACAAATCGATAGATTCCTGAAGGAACAAGGACTTAGGGTTCTTCCTGAAAAGCAGATTGAATGAGACTTTAGCTTAAAATTTTAAATTCTTCAATCTTGCTTTTGCTGTCTCTGTATAGAATGTATCTTTTCCACCACCATTCTGAATGATCTTTCTCAGCCATATTTTAGAATTTTTAGTATCACCTTCTGACCAATAAGCTTGTGCTATCTGGTATCTAAAGCCTTGCATATACGCACTTCTAGGAAAAGCTTTCTTAAAACTGGAAAAGGTTTTAAGAACTGTAGGCATATATTTTTTGTAATTTGCTTTTATTCCAAATACTTCCCTGTTATCATCAAGATCAGTTGAACCCAGTAGAGCGAATAGTTTCCTTCTATAGGCTAATTCAGCAGAAGGAGTATTCGGAAATTCTTCCAAAACTTTATCATACCATTTTATAGATATTTCTACACTTGGCATCCAGGATGAATCAATTATGAATTCTCTATTTGCGTTCGACCAGAAATCCCCATTTTGCAAATAGGCTCTGGCAATAAGTGTAATGGAATTTTTATCAGAATCGAAAGTCACTATATCGGAAATTTGTGAATAGATAGTTGCTACTTGCTTGGCATATTCGGATTCGGGGTATCTGGAAATCAATATTTCCCAATCTGAAAGAGCTAGCGAATAATCTCCTTCTTCAAAGATGATCTGCCCGACAATATATATAGCTCTTGCCTTTTCATCATCAGAAGAATCAGCACTATGATAAATTAAAAGGTATTTTTCTTTAGCTAAATCATTAAAATTATGTCGATAATAATCATTAGCAATATCTAAAGCTGAAACCCTATATTTCTTTTCTTTTGCCTTCTCTTGTCTTACTTGATCAAGTTTTTCATTTACTGTATCGATCAATTCGTGATCCGGATAATCTTTTTTAAATTTATTCCAATCATGAATGGCAATATTGTATTTTTTTTTCTCAAATGAAATTTGTGCCATCATATGTAAAGATTCAGATTTATATTCCATCGGTGTCCGTTCAAGATTATACAAGGCAATAAATCTCTCTAATGCTTCATCTAAAAAACCATGGTCATAATAATCAAAAGCCAAATTCAATTCATACAAAAGACTTGTTCTGGTTGTTATTTCTACTGAATTTATTAGATTGAAGATCATGATAAATATTATAAGAAAAAGTACTTTTTTCATGTTTATCTCCTTGTATTCTCATACTTCTTATTAATTTTTAATTCGACTCGTCTGTTCTTTCTTCTATTCTCGGCTGTATCATTTTCAACGACCGGTTTATATTCTCCAAAACCCATTGCCTGCAATTGAGATGGTAAAAAATGATCATTTTCGATAAATACTCTCACCACAGAAATAGCTCTCGCTGTAGAAAGTTCCCAGTTAGAAGGAAACTTACTATTATTAATCGGAACGTTATCAGTATGACCTTCAATACGTATATCCCAACCGAGGTCTAATTGGAACGAATCCTTTATGCTTAATGCGATAAGATCAAGAGCTTCCATAGCACCTTCTTTCAGATCAGCTTCTCCACTATTAAAAAGTATTTCACTAGGAATAGTAATTGTTTTCTCATTTAGATCAACGTACTCCTCTTGGGGGTTTACTTTCTCCTGCTGCATTAACCTATGTTGAGAACTTACAATGAAGAAAAAGACGAAAAAAACCACGAGAAGTGACATCAGATCTGCATACGGAATCATTGTATCTAAAAGATTTTCATCAAATTTTTTCTTAGAACCTCTTACAAGAGTTTCTGCTTCTTCATTTATCTGAGCTTTTTGCAGATCAATATATTCTGCTTGATTTTTCGCAGTTTCAGCTTTGATCGCATTATTTTTTCGCTCAATAAGGTTCTTTATATATTTCATATTTATAAATTATTACTTATCTAAAAATCCATGTAATCTTTCTTTAAGGATCATGTTGCTATCTCCTCTTTGAATTGAAAGAATTCCCTCTAAAACTAATAATCTCAAACGTGCATTACGTAGGTTTCTAATTCCAATTTTACCTGAGATAGGTTTAAATATTAGAGCTGCCAGGATCAAACCATAGAGAGTTGTAACCAGGGCAAGACCCATCGCAGCAGGGATTTCTTCCGGTTTCTGAACTTTATTAAGCATGGCAATAAGGCCGATCACAGTTCCCATCATGCCAAACATTGGTGATAAGGAACCTGCAATATAAAACACATTCTCACCAATATTATGCTTTCTTGTTATACCTCTATTTTCTCTTAACATTACATCTCGAATAAATGTAGGATCCATATTATCAGCAACTAATGACATACCTTCAATCAGGAAAGGAAAATTTGTGTATGTTTCAACATTAGTGATATTATTTACCCCGTTCTTTCTTGCTTCATTATTAATTTCTATCAATGAATTGATGATTTTCTGCTCAGAGTAATCTTTTTCTGATTCTGAAATCATTTGACCAAGGGAGCTAAAAGCATGTTTAATATCACTATAAGAAAAATAAACAAGAATTGCGCAAAGCGTACCACCTATTGTAATTAATAAACCTGAATAATTCAAAAAAAGGCCAACATCTTCGTTCAAATAGATCACAAAAACGATAATAGCCAGACCAACAATTAATCCAATAATCAATGAAGATTTCATATTTCCTTCCTATATATAACCTAAAAGCGTTTTAATCATTCTTAAAACATTATCAATTGCGAGATCTTTCTCTCCATTAGTTTGGGAACCAGCAAATTGTAGTTCTTCATTTACAATTGATCTTGTTCTGTTTGTCATATTAGCGATAAATTTGCTTTTTATTGATTCTTCAGCACCTGCCAAGAAATCAACTAACATATCGTGATCGATTTCAAAGATAATATCCTTTAGCAATGAATCATCCAATGTTAGAATATCTTCATATAAGAATATTTTATCCTTTATCTCTGAAGCAGTCTCTTGATCTAACTCTATAATACGATCATAAAATTTTCTTGCTTTACCATTTGATAGATTATTTACAAATTTAATCAATGATAATTTGCCATCAATTTTGATAATCTGCTCATCGATAATTTTATGATAACTCTCTAGCATGGTCTGTCTAAATTCCATTAATCGATCTTTTGATAACTGTTTCTCATTCATCATCAGCTCAATAAGTTCAGTTGTTCTCTCTTTAGAATCACTAAGTAATAATTGATTTACAAAATTAACAGGAAGCACAGAAAGCAAATACGATAGTTCATTTTCCTGGATGTTTTGCTGTTCAATTAAGTTAAAGAATTCCTTTTCAGTTAAATTTGCTAAAAAACTGAAATCATTAAGATCATCTATTATATCCTTTTGTTTTTCTAGAATATTTATTCCCAAAGGATTTCTTTTTGATTCATCCAATAAGGCAAAACCTTCTTTCAATGATGAAGAAGTTGAACCTGCTTTACCTCTAAACTGGCTGCTTGATTTTGGCGTTTTAATCTGTTTTATAGTATCATTTAGTGATCTGATTCCAAAACGAAGCGTTAAAAGTAAGAAGATGAGGATTAGAGCAAAAACTAAACTGATAATCAAGATCAACATCATATTAGTAGTAATTCCCAGTTCATTATCAAGAAATGGAGTTGCTTCATTTGGAACAGCTTTAGGTTGGATAGCTGCATCTGTATTATTTGTTCTCGTTAGCTCGGTGTTTTTTGCCAGGGTTTTGTAAATATTAAGCTCATCACCGTTTTCCAGATCAAGTCCTAACCAATCTGTTAAGCTTCTTTCAACAAATTCTTCTTTATCGGATTTTATTGATTTCTTAAGATAAACACTTACCCTTATTCTTGTAATTTTGATTTGATCATTTTTGTTATTCGTTAGATTGTTCTTCATAACTTCAGACTTGATCTTCTGAATATCGTCCATGTAAAAGGCTTTATTATCTTCTTTATGGTTTTGTGATCTGGAAGTCTGATATTTTAGATCAATATCAACAACTACCACAGATACTCCTACGAAAGAGGCTAATAATTCTTCCATTCGTTCAGAAATTTTCTGCTCTGTTTCTAATTCAATAATGGTTTTGAAGTTACCAGATTCTATTGCAGAAAGAGTATAAATAGCAGTAATTAACATTATACATATAAAAACTTTTTTCATATTTTTTCCTTTGATTCCTGTGAGTATATTTACACTTTTAAACTTCAACTGGTCAAAGCTGAACAATTAACAATCTACCTCATTCCTATCTCAATACATTAATTCATAAATCTCTGTAGACATAGTCTTTAAATCTAAGTATATAATGTTCCAGAGATTTCTTCTAATTTTAACATTATAAAAAATACAAAATTTATTTTAATTTGCTTATGTCAAAGTATTTATTAATAGTGTTAATATACTATAATAATCTTATCTAAGAATAATTTTCTCTATCATTGGAGTGAAAATATGTTGTTAAAGCTAAATCTGCAAAAGCTATTGTATATCAATAATTACTAAATTTTTATGGAATAAATTCCCTTTTTATTCCAATTCTATTCTAAGCTGTTCATCAACAGTTAAATCATTAACATCAGCAAAACTACTGTCGATAAGACCATTCTCAAATTCGATAATGAATGAATATGATATCGAGTCACCAGCTGATGAAGCTCTCAATCTGCTCCATACAGAGTCACCTGACACAATTGGTTGCTCAAGAAGAGAGATGAGGATACCTGGATCATCTGTATAATAAGCCAGATCCACTACATCTACCGAAAAATTATTTATCAGCTTTACTCCGGCATGGGTTGGAGAACAATATATGCTAAGTGTTTTTTTTGGTTCAACCTGCAAAGTGGTTTCTGTAAAATATTCTTCGATAGGTATTCCATTTATCGCATCCTGCATCATAAAGGTTTCACCTTCCAGATGCATATCTACCTCAACAAGATCATTGCCGAAAAAGAGGAATTGATTCCCCGTATCAACACTTATTGTCTTATGTGTATCAGAACTTTCGTCACCTTCTAAAATGTAATCATTTCCCTTTATCGTAAAATAGAGATTATGAG
>CAZSOM010000058.1:0-8587 GCA_964608295.1 uncultured Candidatus Cloacimonadota bacterium | reverse complement strand
TAAAACTGTAAATATCTCTGATGATGTGAGAGCAAGAATTGATTATGTGATTAACGTACCAAAAAATACTTCAATCGGTGATATTTTATCACAAGGTGATGTTAAGTTTAGAAATCTTCCGGATAATGTAATAAACAAGACTCGGAGATTATCAAATAAATAAATTGCACGATATTCCTCCCTAGTGCAAGAAGTGATCCCTTTGAATGCATTGTATCTGAAGGGGTCACTTCATTTTTTATTTGGATTAACAAAATAAATTCATCCTACCATTCAAAAAATTGCCGGAAAATTCCAATCTCAGATAAATCTTTACAAAATATTCTTCTAATAATTTGTATTTTTATAAGGAGAATAAATGCGTTATTTAGGATTTTACATAATTATTGCTTTAGCTGCATTATTTATCGTATTTATCACATTTCCAAATCTGAGTTTTTATAGAAATCATATTAGTTACAAACAATTTGATATCTATTCGGATATAGAGATCAATGATGAGATCTTTAGTGTTCTGGATAAAGTAGAAGACCAACTTAACACTTCGGAGATTTATACTGATGAATTGAAATATAAGATTTACATCAGTTCAGATTTCAAACCTTATACGATTTTCTGCCCTACTCTTAAAGATGCATTTGCAGCAACTTATCCTGTGATAAACAACATTTTCATTTCAAAGACAGAAATCGAGAATAATTTAGTTCGAAGAAATTCTGATCTGGATAATGAACGTTCACTTTCCAGTGTGATCACTCATGAAGTTACTCATAAATTGATAGAAAAAGAAATTGGAATAGGTGCAAATAGAAGATTAGAAACCTGGAAGAAAGAGGGTTATTGTGAATATGTTTCGGTAGAAACTAGATTAGATTTGAAAACAGGAATAAATGAAATATATCAAGGTTCAAATCAATTTTCACCTGACTTTGATTATTTAAAATATAGAATTTTAGTTACTTATCTCATGGATGTGAAAGGTCATACCTTCCAATCCCTTATCGAAACAGAGTTTGATACGAACAATTTACAAGAGGAGCTAATTAATTATAAGAATTCCACATATTGATAATTTGTTT
The DNA here is from genome assembly GCA_964608295.1 of uncultured Candidatus Cloacimonadota bacterium. Lineage (GTDB taxonomy): Bacteria > Cloacimonadota > Cloacimonadia > Cloacimonadales > TCS61 > Tenebribacter. The sequence goes on along the minus strand of CAZSOM010000058.1, from coordinate 7,508 downwards.
TCAAAAACAACTTGCATAGAATTTTAATATTTTTTTTTAAGTTATAATATATTCTAAGGAGAGTAATTATGAAGAATGGATCTTTAGTTTCATTATTCGAAAATAGCTTCAAGCAGAATTGGGAACTTAAGGCATTCTCAAATTACAAAGGAAACACAATTACCTATGCTGATGTAGCTGATAGAATAGTGTTTCTTCATTCTTTCTTTAACATCTACGGTGTTAAGAAGGGTGATAAAATTGCCTTAATCGGGAAAAATTCCGTTAATTGGGCAATTTCATATTTGGCAACAGTCACCTACGGCGCAGTTGTTGTACCAATTCTACCTGATTTCAAATCAGATGATGTTCATCATATAGTAAATCACTCTGACTCTGTTCTGCTTTTCTCAACTGAACAAATCTTTGAAAATCTTGAAGAATCAGTTATGAAAAACCTGTATGGAATATTTTCGCTATCAGATTTTTCTATGCTTTATTCCAACAAAAAAATAAATCCCAAAATAATTGAAACTGTGGATAAAGAATACTTATGTAAATTTGATGATCATTTAACTGCCAATAACTTCCAACTAAAAGAGATTAATAATCAAGAATTGGTAGTTATAGTTTATACTTCGGGAACCACAGGATTTTCTAAAGGTGTGATGCTGAGGCATTTAAGCTTATTTGTAAATATCCAATTTGCTCAGAAGTATATGACGTTGAAACCGGGAGACACTATCGTTTCTTTTTTACCAATTGCTCACGTTTTTGGATGTGCTTTTGAATTCCTATTCCCATTCTGCAGTGGTTGTCATATCACGTTCCTGGGAAAAACACCTTCACCAAAAGTTATACTAAAAGCCTTTGATGAAATTCATCCCAGATTAATATTATCTGTACCTCTGGTTATTGAGAAAATCTACAAAAAGCAGTTGAAACCACTATTGAACAAAGGTTCCGTGAAATTATTGCTTAAATTCCCATTTACGAGAAACCTCTTGTATAAAAAGATCAGAGAAAAACTTACAGTCGTATTTGGTTCCAACTTTAGAGAGATCGTAATTGGAGGAGCTCCTCTTAATGCTGAAGTAGAGCAATTCTTGCGTGATATTGGTTTCAGATTTACAGTTGGTTATGGTATGTCAGAATGTGGTCCTCTTATAAGTTATTCCGGTTGGAAGGATTATAAGTTACAATCTACCGGCAAACTTGTTGACTCAATGGAAGTAAAGATTGATTCTCCTGATCAATTTAACGAGATCGGTGAAATAATGGTTAGAGGTGACAATGTTATGATTGGATATTATAAATATGATGAAGCCTCTAGGAAAGTTTTAGATAAAGACGGATGGTTTAGAACAGGTGATCTGGGAATTATCGATGAAGATAATGTTATCTATATCAAAGGTCGGAGTAAAAGCATGATCTTGGGATCTTCAGGTAAAAACATATATCCAGAAGAACTTGAAGGAAAATTAAATAATTTGCCATACGTTCAGGAATCCATTATCGTAGAAAAAGATAGTAAGTTGGTTGCACTTGTCTATCCGGATATGGAAATGATTGATTCCAATGATATAAAAGAAGATGAACTGGAAAAGATCATGGAGGCAAATAAAGAGACTATGAATAAAATCTTTCCAGCCTATATGCGGATTGTGAAAATTGAAATTTATCCAGAAGAATTTGATAAAACACCAAAGAGAAGCATTAAAAGATTTCTTTATGCTTAGAGGTTGCATATATGAATAAAATTATAATAGTTGTATTGCTAATTTTTATTTTAGCATTTGTGGGTTATTTCTATATCCTTCGACCAATAGTAACTGAAGAAGATCTGACAGAAATAGCAACTCATAGAGAACCTCTTCAAATACCACTAATTGATCATTCTAATTTTCATATTAACAGGAAGGATCTTGAAGTAGTGATAACTCCTGTTGCTAAATATGAGATTTCAGCAATCATCCTCAGCAAAAAAAAATATGCAACAAATTGGGCATCCATAATTTCTCCTTTTGATTTGGCTTTAGGTTGGGCGGATGTTTCCAAACCAGAGAATTATAATCATATCAAATTTAAACAAATATTACGCTGGTACCAATACACATATAACAGTCAGTGTGCAATTGATCATCATTACATTTCACAACATTCTTCAAATCACCATATCATTCCTGCTAATGACAATGTTAAGAATGCAATTCAAGCTGCCAAAAAAAGGGAAAAGATAACGCTGGAAGGTTACCTGGTAAATGTATCTGGTAAATACAAAAATGGTAAAGTTTCTTGGAGAACAAGTCAAACGAGAACCGATACAGGAAATGGATCATGTGAGATCATGTATGTAACAAGCGTAAAACTTGGTACAGACATTTACAAATAGATCATGAATATTGTTTATCCTGATTATAAGAACTCAATTGTAAATCTGGTTTCATCCATATTAAATGTTTATAATGTGGAAACTGATCATCCAGCATTAAAGCAATTAGATATGGAAGCTCTTCGAAAAAAAAATAACATTATCCTGTTTATTCTTGATGGTTTTGGAATGAACTTACTTAATAAATTCACCTTTTCATCCAAATTTTTAGCAAAGAATTTTGTCTCCCCCATTACATCGGTATTCCCTTCAACAACCAGTGCTGCCATCACCAGCATAATTAGTGGAAAAACACCATGGGAACATGGAGCCATTGGATGGACATTATATTTTAAAGAATTTGCAAAGAATATAGACTTTCTGCCAAATTGGGATTCAATTACCACCACTACCCAAGATGCTGAAAAGTATAATATTACAGATTTTGTCGGTGCAAGAAATATCTTTAGTCAGATTTCAGAAAAATCACCGGATGTTCAACAATATTTCTTTACGCATAAAGAACTAAGCCAAAGCTCAAATACAATTATTAATTCCGGTTCAGCTAAGATAATTTCATATTCAAAACATCAACAATTGTATGATAAGATCAATAAATTGATTCAAACAAAAAAAACAGAGAAAAAATTCATTTTTGTATACTCATCTTCACCTGATAAAATAGAGCATCAAAAAGGTGTGTATGGAGATGATGTCCAAGAATTCATCAAGGATACAGATTTAGCATTAAAAACTTTAAGCTCAAAATTAGCTGGATCTGACACAACAATTCTAATTACTGCAGATCATGGCTTGATTGATGTTAATAATTATTCTTACATTAATGAAGATGAAAAACTCTTTGATAGCCTTATATTACCTGCATTCCCCGAACCACGATTTATCAGTTTCTTTGTTAAAAAACATAAAATGAAACAATTTGAAGATGCCTTTAAAAAGTATGAAGATAAGTTTTTATTATTTGATCGTGAAGAATTCTTGAAACATAAACTTTTAGGAACTGGAATGATGCATCCTAAAATTGATGATTTTGTGGGTGATTTTTTAGCAATTGCTGTATCTGATTCTGCTATGAAATCTATCTATCTGCAAAATGGGAAATGGGAAAATGAATTCTTAGCTCATCATTCCGGGCTTACAGAAGATGAAATGCTGGTACCTCTAATCAAAATTGACACTTAAAATGAAGATTATACTTGATTTTTTGGTGTACATTCCTTTTGAACATTCAAAGTAAAACTATTACAAACCAGAAAAAAGCTTATTTATATGCTGCTATTGCTGTGCTGTTCTGGGCAACTGCACCTACATCTTTCAAACTAACGTTAAAACATTTAAATACAATCGAATTGTTATTCTACTCTTCTCTTTCCGCATCTATTGCTCTTCTGATAATTATCTTGTTTCAAGGCAAATTTAAACAAATATTCAATACAGGGAAAAAAGAGATAATCAACTCAGCAATATTGGGTTTGATGAATCCTTTTCTTTATTACATCATACTCTTTAAGGCTTACACCCTATTACCAGCCCAGATTGCTCAACCGTTGAATTTTATCTGGCCTGTAATGATCGTTATCCTTTCGATACCGCTTCTCAAACAGAAGATTCCTCTCATGAGTTTACTCGCAATTCTCATAAGCTTTCTAGGTGTGATAATGATCTCGACCAGAGGAAGACTATTCGATTTCAGCATCGACGAACCCTATGGCGTTTTATTGGCTCTCTCAAGTTCTCTTATCTGGGCACTTTTTTTCATATTGAATGTGAAGAATAAAAAAGATGAAATTGTCAGGTTGTTTCTTAGTTTTACTTTCGGTTGTTTCTATACCTTTTTATTGTTCCATAGAAGTATTTCATTACCACCATTTTGGGGACTTATGGGTGCAATTTATATTGGTTTATTTGAGATGGGCATCACTTTTGTAATCTGGATAAAAGCTCTTAAATATTCATTTTCAACTGCACAAGTTAACAATCTAATCTATCTGACTCCCTTTCTCTCACTTATCATAGTAAGTATCGTGATCAAAGAAAAAATTTTATACTCTAGTATATTAGGTATTGCATTGATCATTTGTGGAATAATTCTCCAAAAGAGGATTGAAAGTAAGAATCTCATTTCTGATTAATTTTGTAGCAGGTCATTTTAATTTTTTATTCATAACTCATTGCAAACAATGAAAAGAAGATTACCAACAAGTTTAGAGAAACCTACTCGCTTTTTCTTTTTGAATTTATAAACTTGACATTTTCAGTCACATTTAAGTTTTTTATCCAAATAAAAATTAGGAGGAAAAATGAAAAAAATTACTTTATTAAGTTTGTTTGCCTTATCTTTGTTGTTATTCTTAGGTTGTCCAGATTCTACAAGTCCGGATGAATCAGCAGAACTTATCGTTATTAGTATTCCTGTAGGAGCAGCGATCTATCTGGATGCAGTGCTGACAGGAGAAGTAACTCCAGCAACTTTGGAGATTGATACTGGAAATCATGAGCTGAGGTTAGAATTAGCAGGTTTTCAAGATTATGTAGAAACTTTTGACGTTGGTGATGGGGATACTCATAATGTAAATGCTATAATGGCTGTTGCAACAACTAATACTTCACTTAGTGTAATCACAACTCCACCCGGTGCATCTGTTTACATTGATGGAGCATACACTTGGGAATTAACACCTTTCACGCTTACTACTATTTTACCTGGTAACCATAATGTAAGAATTTATAAGGGCGGTTACAATGAGGTTGATCTTGACATAACACTCCTGGAAGATATTCCTTATACTATCAATGAGTTTCTTACAGCTCCAGTTCCTCCATATCCTGTCTTTACAATTTACAGTCCATACAATGGGGAAACTTTTAGCGATAACGTAATTACTATTGATGGTTATATTGAGCTTGACACTGGTGCTTCTTACACTGGTGACAACGCTATTCTTGCCATTAATGGCGTTGACTCTGAGATATACGTGAGTAGTGGTTACTTTTCCGAAACTATTTCAATTGCAGCTGGTGAAAATTATTTACACCTTAGAGCAAATGGACCTGAAGGAGATACTGGTGTTAGTGATGTAATTACTGTTAACGGGGATTTTTTAGCTTCAGAAATTGAAGTTGTATTAAGTTGGAACACTCCAACTTCCGATATTGACTTACATACTTGGAATCCTGCAGGTGAACATTGCTTTTATAGCAATAAAATTATATCTGATGGATCTCTTGATATTGATGACACAAATGGTTTTGGTCCTGAAACATTCGCTGTCCCAACAGCAAACACGGGTGTTTATGAGATCCAGGTAAATTGTTATTCACTCCACTCTGATGATTATTCTGATGCTTCTATACAAGTATTTTTCGATGGTGTCTTGATGGAGACTTATGGACCGCATAACTTTATAGTGGATGACTACAATGGAACAGATCCTGAAGCCTGGTGGCAAGTATGCACTATCACTGTTGAAGGTGGTAGATGTATGATATCTAACGATAAACCTACTCAAATTGTTCAAGAAAAGATTAGGCTCGATAAAGTAAATCTTCCAAGAAAGTAGAAAATTAAGTAAAAGAAATAATATAACTGGCAGATAGAAATATCTGCCAGTTTTTTTGCAACTACTTAAGTAATATCATCTTTTGCATATTCCGGTAATTTTGTGTTTTCATCTTATAGAAATAAATCCCGCTAGCAACAGGTTTACCATTTTCATCTTTCCCATTCCATTCAACTGTATGATATGCAGCCCTCAATTGTGTATCCACTAATGTTCTCACTTTTTCACCTTTAATATTAAAGATTGAAAGTTCAACTTTACTGTCTGCTGATAACTGGAAACTGATAGTCGTTTTAGGATTAAAAGGGTTAGGGTGATTCACTCCCAACCTTGTTTCTAGTGGAAACACATTATTACCCACTGACGTAATTTCAATTTCTACAACATTGGAAGGTTCAGATTCAAATTCCCCATAAACAGCGGTGATATAATAATTATACGATCCAGCAGGAACATTTGCATCAACATAGAATTCTACAGAAGCCTCCCCCAACATCACATCATCTCTATAAATTCTAAAACCGGTAATATCTCTAGTTTCATCTCCGAGTGGTGTATCCCATTGCAGGACAACAATATTACCACCATTAACGTTGTACGTTAAATTCTCCGGAGGAGCAAGTACAATATTCACTAATTCAGAATTGGATGGATCAGATTCTCCATCTGAATAAACCGCAGTAATGTAGTAGGTATGTTCTCCTTGCGGTAGAGCTAAATCATCATAGGTTGTATCGAAAAGGTCGGATATTTCATTTATAATTTCTTCATTTCTATAAACTCTATATCCCATGAATGAACGCTCAGTTCTGGAAATTAAATTTGTCTGATTTCTGTTATTACTTTTATCTTCAATTCTCTGCTCTGAGCCAGGCATTTCCCAGTTCAAAGTTGCATTATTATAGTAGGTAGTGATTATAAGATTTTGAGGTGGATCTACAGCAGATATCTCCTCAAGAATAAAATTAGATTCAGTTGCTTCCCACAAGTCTACTTGAACATTTTCTTCAGATACTGAGCTATATCCAGGCAGAGATGCTGTTACATTATATACTCCCATTGGTATTGGTAAACAGTAATGTCCATCAGCATCCGGATGACTGGAAATTCCATCTGCAGAAACAACAACATCTTCTACATCACCACTTCCACCATCTAAATTGATATTTCCTACTATAAATCCATGGGGTTCCACATCAACTGAGTTCAAAACAATGTCATCTAAAACCCAGGCTAATGCTACTCCTTCAATTCCTCTCAGCACGAAAGAAAATTGGAAATCGGTTGATCCAACATCACCACCAATTAGGGAAATATTTTCTGTAGTTGCTGGAATATTCCCTGAGTCTTCCCAAATGGTAGTCCAATTCAAACCATCGTCTGTTGTCTCAATCGCCACAATATACGATCTTATGTTTTCTAAAAATGTATGTTTGAATTCCAATTCCAATTCCATTGAACCCAGAGTATTTATAGGCATACTTATAAGTTTCTGTTCTGAGTAAACTGGAGGAATATATATAACTACAATTTCAGGAGGTTGTCCCCCAGCTAAATTTTGTGGATTAGAAAGCCAT
>CAZSOM010000057.1:0-8703 GCA_964608295.1 uncultured Candidatus Cloacimonadota bacterium | reverse complement strand
ACAACAAAAATGATATTTTACCTAGTTTTTTATATATTCTTAGAAATTTTTTAATCCCAATAAATTTTATCCCATTAGGATTATATAAATTTTTATTTCGTATTGCTTTGAGGATAGTTATTGTTTCTGCTGTAATTTATATTGCAAATAATATAAAGATTAATTTGAATGAATCTGATGAAGTACCTATGACTAATCGTTCAACTAAATATAAGAAATTAGAATTTTATGATACATTCCAAATGGAAAATCAACAACAAAAGAAAATGAATGGGAAATATTATAAAGAACTAGATATTATAGTTCCCGAAATAGAAGATTTAGAGATTGAAGATATAATAGAAGAAAAGAGACCAGAACCAATTGATTTTGCGAAAAATGATGATGAAAATAATAAAGAAGACATATTTGTATTTCATTCTCGCAGAAAAAAAATTACCGATTTTGATAATAATCGTTCGGAAGAATATCCTGACAAAACAGAAAATGAAATTAGAGATTTTGTAATAAAATCCTCAAAAAATAAAATCTCATATAGTGATGAAACAGCAAAAGAAAATAAAAAAAGCGAACCACAAGATAAATTTGAATTATCAGCAAAAACTGGTATTAATAGTACTCCAACTATTGAAGATATAAATAGAAATAAAAGTAACGGCTTTGAAATCAGTTATATAAAATTAAAAGATTATTTAGGGAATAGATTAATAGGGCACTTGGAAGATATTATTAATTATATAGAAGTTTTAGAGATAAAGAATTTAGAAAAGAATAATCAGTATCAACTAAAAATCAATGAAAATCAGATATTATTTCTTTGTAATAATAACTCGATTGTATTAATCTTTTCAAAAAAGGGTCCAACCATTAATGATTATGTTTTTCAAATTTCGGAGAATGGATTGTTGTTAAATGAAAGAGATTTAAAAAAAGATCGTTTATTTGATATTGTTTCTTGTCTTTTCAAAGGTCTTGAATTGAATGAAAATCAGTAGAGAGAATTATGAAAACAAAATTTAACATATTTTTAAAATTCATTCTTATCTTGATTTTCATGGAAATAAATAATATTTATGCAGAACAAACTCATAGAGAAAAAACTAATTTAGATTATGCCCATGAAAAATTTCAGAGATTTACAAATATCAAAGAAGAAACAATACTAGATTCTGCAATAACATTTATGGATTCTATTTTAATTAATACAGATTCAAATTTTAGTAAATATGCATCCTTCCTAAACAACCTTCTACAGCTTGAAAAAAGTTATTTTAAACTGATAATAGAAAAAAAAGATCCTAGTCTTAGCTTTGAAACTAAATTAAAGATCATTAATACATGGAGTTCTTTGCTTAATTATGAGATATATTTATTTGAGGGATTTAATAAACCTATTGATGAAGAACAAGCAAATTATCAGTATTCAATTATTTTCTTATTCGAACAGTATATCTACATTTGCATAAAATTAGTGAATTTAATAGATTATCCAGATATTATGTGGACAATGATTGATAATTCTCTAAATAGAAATCTTCAGTATAGTACTTCTGAATATACTGTTAAAGACACATTAGATGCTTTAAATGCTAAAATTAACACTTTAAGAAATTCAATACAAGAGGTTGAAGATTCATTATCAGTAAAGAAAAAGATAACAGAAATTGATGAAGAGATTAATGATAAAATCGCTAATATTTATACCGAAGATGACTCTATTAATTTCTCGGAATTGCGTCAAATAATTAGATTGGATGACCATAATGTTTTATTTTCTTCAAATTTTTGGAGTGGATATAAATATCAATATGTATATGAACCTATAACAGACAGATTAGAGTATTTTAATCTATCGTTACCATTTTGTTATTCTGCATTGTCTTATGCTAATACCAATATTGCTAAATACTTTTCATCCTTTTTATTGGCTAATACACTAGCAGAATTGAAAAAATACGATGAAGCTCTTTTATATTATCGTGAATCTATATCATTATATAGTCTAATTTCGAATTATTTCATAAGCGAAAATGGATTTTATTCTGAGAACCCAAAATATAATAGGCAATCTATATTTATTGATTTCCATCCCATTGAACTAAAGCGTCAATATGTTAGAAAGTGTATTGACTATAGTAATCTCTTAATTATTGAACAGAATTCTGAAAAATTAAAAAAAGCATATAATGTATTAATAACTATTTGGGAATCTAATTTATTTAGTGATGTTAATAAAATAAATACTGCAAATATTCTAAAAAAAGTATGTCTTTTATTACTAAATAATATCAATAATATTCGAAATATAGAAAATGAAGAATATATTAAATATAGTAATACTTATAATGAAATCGAAGCATTTCTTAAAAGCAAAAGAAATTAAGAGGATACTTATGATAAAGCACAAGCGTCTTTTTTATTTATTTATATTATTTTTTCTTATATCAAATAAATTAGTTTATTCAACAGAAAAAAGTTATGCTACTGAAAATCAACTAATCTCCAATCTTGAATATGATGTTTGGAATTATTATAGACATGTTACCTATGTCAAAGATTATAATGAGAAAATAAATCTATTGGAATTAATTAACATTACTTGTGACCATCTCCATAGATATCGAATTACAAATGAGTTATTTTCGGAAAATTGTAACAGGTTTGAGTCTCGTTCAAAGATGTATGCAGCATTTGCTTATTCTTTAGTTGATAAACCATCAAAATCAAAGATATTTTATGATGATTCTAAAAAACTTTATAATGCAGTTGAAGAAGGTTATTTTCCTGATGATAGAAGTAAATTGGAGCCAACTATCAACAGCTTAGTAAGATGGTTTAAACAATTTGGATATGCTGAAATTTATTTTATTAATTTTCAAGTTTTGGAAGATTGGTCGGATTTGGAAGTATCCTTAACATTTAATAAAGTGAAAGATGAAAGGGAAAATTCCAAAAAAGAACATTACTGTACTTTGATTGAAAGAAATATTATAACAAATCTTTCAAATAAAAAATATAAAACATTTGTTGCCTTATTACCTGGTAAATATTATTTTTCTTCTAATAGTAAAATTATTCAAAATACAAATTTCGAGATTATAAAGAAGGACACAATAATAGTAAATGTTAATTCTAAATATTTCTTTACTTTAAGTTTGAGAGATACAACAGGAATTATTTTAGATCCTAAAGGTGACCTATCAATTTATCGTAATTTATCAACAAAAGAATCTGAACTTTCTGCTGAAGATTTAATGATTTATTATGAAGGTAAAAGAGTTAAAAATTTAGAAGAATGTAAGTTTGGTACATATGCGTTTTATGGTAAAGGTAAATATCATATTGATGAAAATCGGAGATATATTTCATTTAAGTTGAGGGGCTCTTCCATTTATTATAATACTGTGCAAGCAAATCAAATCCATCAATTAAATCATGGTGATCATTTCTATTATAGTGTTTCTAAGTACAAAAAACCTTGGTGGAAAAAAATTCTCTGGTTTTTATATTAATCATATTCATACATTTTTTTCAAATATGTTGTAAAACTTTATACAATAAAGGATTTTATTAATGAATTATGAAAAAAATTCTTCCTGCTTTTCTACGTTCTGCCCTGTTAAGGAAAGACAGTAGAAGGGTTACTTAAACCTAAATCCTTCACCTTCCACATCTATTTTGATGTTCTGTCCCGGCAAAACTTTTCCTTCCAAAAGCTCAATTGCTAATCTGTTCTCGATCTCTTTCTGGATAACCCGCTTGAGCGGTCGCGCACCAAACTGCGGATCAAAGCCCATTTCGGTGATTTTATCCAAAGCTGCATCTGTAAATTCCAGTTCGATGTTTTTGTCTTTCAAACGTTTATTCAGGATGACCAACTGCAACTTCACAATCTGGCGAACCTGCTCTTTATCCAAGCGGTGGAATACTATAATATCGTCCAAACGATTGAGGAATTCGGGACGGAAATACTGCTGTAAAGCTTCCTTCAAATTCATTTTGATCTCCTCTTCCGATTTATCTCTCATTTCGTAAATGAGCTGAGAAGCCACGTTGGAAGTCATAATGATCACAGTGTTTTTGAAATCTACTGTTCGACCTTTGCCATCAGTCAAACGTCCTTCATCCAAAATTTGCAGAAGAATATTGAACACATCATGATGCGCTTTTTCGATCTCGTCCAAAAGAATTATGGAATAAGGTTTTCTGCGCACAGCTTCTGTTAAATATCCGCCTTCTTCGTAACCAACATAACCGGGAGGTGCACCGATTATTCGAGCTACAGAATGTTTTTCCATGAATTCACTCATATCGATACGGATGATAGCTTTATCGGAATCGAACATAAAATCAGCCAGAGTTTTTGCCAGTTCAGTTTTACCTACGCCTGTCGGTCCCATAAACAGAAAAGAACCGATTGGTTTTTCAGCATCGGAAAGTCCGCTGCGAGAACGTCGGATGGCATTTGACAGCGCGACTATCCCTTCTTTCTGTCCAATTACCCGTTTGGAAAGAACATCTTCCATTTTGACCAGTTTTTGAAGTTCACTCTGCAATAATTTTGCCACCGGAATACCCGTCCATTTACCCACTACTTCAGCGATCATTTCTTCATCCACGACTTCTTTGAGTAGCTGTTTATCTTTGGGGATTTCCTGAACCTTGGCTTTGAGTTCTTCCAGTTGTTTCTGTTTTTCCAGCAGTTCACCGTATTTAAGTCGAGAAACTTTATCCAATTCTCCGCGACGTTCGGCTATTTCGGCATCAGCTTTGATCTGATCAATCTTTTCGGATAAATCACTTATTTGCTTCAGCAGGTTTTTCTCATGTTCCCAGCGCATTCTCAAGCTGGCTTGCTGTTCCTGCAGATTAGCCATTTCTTCTGAAATTTTCGTAATTCTTTCTTTGGAAGCTTTATCTTTTTCTCTTTTCAGGGAAAGTTTTTCGATCTCCAATTGGCGTAGCTTTCTCTCCACAATTTCCAGATCCTGCGGCATGGAATCTATTTCCATTCTCAGGCTGGCACAAGCTTCATCCATCAGGTCAATAGCTTTATCTGGCAGGAAACGATCTGATATGTAGCGGTTGGAAAGTACAGCAGCAGAAATTAGCGCATGATCTGTGATCTGCACACCGTGATGCACTTCATATTTTTCCTTGATTCCACGCAAAATAGAAATTGTATCTTCCACGCTTGGTTCATCTATAAGAACAGGTTGAAAACGGCGTTCCAGGGCAGCATCTTTCTCGATATATTTGCGGTATTCATCCAAAGTGGTTGCACCGATACAATGCAAAGTTCCTCTTGCCAGAGCAGGTTTGAGCATATTGGATGCATCTACAGCACCTTCTGCAGCTCCTGCCCCTACTACTGTATGAATTTCATCAATGAACAGCACGATCTTGCCTTCTGCTTTTTCCACTTCTTTCAATACTGCTTTCAGTCGTTCTTCAAATTCTCCCCGGAATTTTGCTCCAGCTAAAAGCGATCCCATATCCAGTTCCACAATGTCCTTATGTTTTAAGTTTTCAGGAACATCAAGATCGACAACTCGACGAGCCAAACCTTCTACTATAGCAGTTTTACCTGTTCCCGGTTCTCCGATAAGAACAGGATTGTTTTTTCGACGTCTAGAAAGAGTTTGAATGGTTCTACGAATTTCATCATCACGTCCAATAACCGGATCAAGTTTACCAAGACGGGCTAATTGAGTCAGGTTGCGAGCGTATTTTTCCAAAGCCTGGTACTTAGCTTCCGGGTTCTGGTCACTTACTTTCTGATTCCCGCGTATTTCTTTTAAAACTTTTAAGATTTTATCTTTTGTCACTCCATATTTATTTAAGGAAGCAGGAAGTTTACCTTTTTCCAAAATTGCCAGCAGCAGATGCTCCACACTAACGTATTCATCCTGTAATTTACCGGCTTCTTTTTCAGCTTGGGAAAATACTTCATTTAATTCCCTTGAAAGTCCGGTTTGATAAACACCCTCTAATTTGGGCTGGTTCTGCAGATAAGTTTTTAGATCATTTTCGATGGATGAGTTTTCAATATCTAGTTTTTTCAGGAGTGAAGGCGTGAAACCTTCTTCCTGATGTATTAAAGCCAAAAGCAGATGAGAAGAAATGATCTCCTGATGTCCAAAATCTTCTGCTATCTGTTTTGCTTTATCCAGCGCTTCCTGCGATTTTATGGTAAATCTGTTAATGTTCATACAGACCTCCTAATATTATATATTCTTGGTCATTGCGAGGAGTGAAGCAACGCTGCAATCATTTCTTTCTGTTCTTATTACAGTTTAGATTGCTTCACCTGATGCCGTTGAATGACACCTCGCAAAGACGCTAACTAAAAACTATCCCAGATAACTAATTCTTCCATTGGTTTTAAATTACGATTTCCTTCGGAGGCAATTGTTGCATCCACAGTATACGCTTTCTGTCCATACGTCATTGTATAATCGGTATTGTTTGCACAAATTGCGATCGTAACCGGAGCTTGTGAGACGAATGTCTGTCCTTTACAGATTTCAGTAAGTTGGGCTCGTTTTGCATCCTCTCTGATCACAACAAATTTCCAAGGCTGAACATTCCTAGCTGAAGGTGCCATACGAGCAGCTTCCAGTATTACATCAAGTTTCTCCTGCTCAACCGGTTTATCCTTAAATTTCCTGACACTGTATCTTTCTCTAATACAATTTAATAACATTTAAAAACTCCCTTTAGTTTCAATTCTTTTAAATCATTCGACAAAAACAATTTAATCAATAAAAGTGTTTTGTCAAAATGTTTTTTAGCACTCTCTCGAAAAGACTGCTGATTTTTTGTTTGACATCCCCTTTTTCCTGATTATTATATTTGTATGAGCGTTAAAAAAAATAATTATAGGAGGTTATTATGAAATACGTTCCAATTAGAAGAAGTGGAGAATATTTCCCGATGGCATCAGCTTTTGACAAGTTCTTTGATAATTTCTTGCAGGAAGATAAAGCTGAAGAAAATGTAAGGAATATGGCTATTGACTTGGTTGAAAATGAAAAAGATTATCAGATTAAAGCAGATCTACCAGGTATAAACAAAAAAGATGTACACATCTCGATCGAGAACAACAACCTTATCATTACAGCAAACAGAGAAGAAAAGAAGGAAGAAAAGAAAGGTTCGTACTATCGTTGTGAAAGATACAGTGGGAACTACAAGAGATCAATTACATTAACCGAACAATGTGATTCAAACTCTATCAAAGCAGAATTTAAGGATGGTGTTCTAATTATCACTATCCCGAAAACAGAACCTGAACCAGCAAAAAAAATTGAGATCAAGTAATCTAAATTGATAGGGAAAAAGCCGTGGATTCCACGGCTTTTTTTTTAATTTTATTGTAACTAAATAAATTAATTATGTTAACACTATTAAAATAATAAGGAGTTCATTATGAAAAGTAGACTAACCCTAATAACGATAATAATAGTACTATTTGCATTAAACTTACAGGCACAATATCCTGTATCTGATAATGGAAAAAGTCCATTCGTTCAGGTTGTGAAAGATATTCGCGAATCTGTGGTAAATATAACTGTTGAATACGAAATAAAATATCAAGGTTCAAATTCCCAACTTCCTTCTAACGATGATTTCTTTAAATTCTTCTTCCCCGATCCATATAGAAATAAAGAGCAAAAGAGTAGGAAATCTATGGCAATGGGTAGCGGTTTTATTTTTAAAAAAGATAATAATGAAGTGTATATTTTAACTAATAATCACGTTGCGGAAAAAGGTGAAGATGGCGAAATTACAGTGACTCTGGCTGACAAAGCTAAATATAAAGCAGAGATAGTTGGTCTCGATTCTGAAACAGATTTGGCAGTAATCAAAATAGAAGTCGATAAAAATGAAGCAACAGTGATTGCACCTCTTGGTAATTCCGATGATATTGAGATCGCAGATTGGGTGATGGCAATTGGAAATCCCTTTGGACAACTAGGTTTGGAGAGAACGGTAACCGTGGGAGTTATCTCTGCAACAGGAAGAGCAAATTTGAGATTTGGAAAAGATTCACCGATCTACCAGGATTATATTCAAACAGATGCTGCTATCAACCCGGGAAACAGTGGTGGACCACTTGTAAATCTATCTGGTGAAGTAATTGGAGTAAATGCTGCAATTACAAGTAATAGCGGTGGCAATATAGGAATTGGTTTTGCGATTCCAGCTAACATTGCAAAGAAAGTATCCAATGATATAATCAAACATGGAGAGGTCCGGAGAGCTTATATGGGAATATTACCACAGGACATTACTACTGAAATCCAGGAAAGTTTTAACCTCAATGAGATCAAAGGTGTTCTTGTGGCAAAAGTAGAGAATGATACACCAGCTGAAAAAGCTGGATTAAAACGTGGTGACGTGATCATTCAATTTGATGGGAAGGAAATTCCCAATATGTCTAAGTTCCGTCTCATAGTGGCAAATAGTGAAATTAATAAAAGTCTTCCCTTAGCTGTGATTCGGGATAAAAAAGAAAAATCACTTTCTATCAAATTAACTGCCAGACCAGACAAACTTGAAAAGAACAAATTCGGAAATGATGAAAAAAAATCTGATGAACTTGGACTGGAAGTAAATGAACTGAACAGCGAGTTTGCAAGTAAGTTTGATATTGATGAAAAACTTTGCCCGTACCATAAACATTATAACCACTTGCCT
>CAZSOM010000056.1:0-8758 GCA_964608295.1 uncultured Candidatus Cloacimonadota bacterium | reverse complement strand
TGATATTTATGGTGAAATGCATCGTTACATTCCCGCATTAGCCAGTTCTTTGGGTTTCAAGATTGCTGAGATCCCTGTACATCACCGAAAAAGAGAATTTGGTAAAACCAAATATGGTTCAGAACGATATCTGCGAGGATTCCTTGATCTACTCACGGTTAAATTAGTAACGGGCTATATTCATAGCCCACTCTATTTATTCGGCAGGATCGGTTTTGGATTTGGTTTAGTTGGTTTCATAATAGCACTTTATCTTTCCATTATGAAATTTGGATTCGACACACCGCTCTACAATCGTCCACTTCTTTACCTGGGAACATTATTAATGATTGTCGGATTGCAATTCTTCTCAATCGGGCTATTAGGAGAATTAATAATCAACCGTAATAGAGAAGCAAATAGAAAAAAAAATATTTCTATATCCGAAAGAATAAATCTATAATTTGTTTCTGGAGAAAAATATGAAAAGTCATTTAAACGAATTTATTGAAATAATGAATAATGCAGATTTGGATGACCTGATGATCCAATCATTTTCCAACTCTTACTACAAAATTCTGGAAGGGACAGGTGGAACTCTTTCAGAAGCTGAGATTGAACCGCCCCAGAAAGAAAATCTAATTAATTATGATGATTTGAATCCTGTTTCCACTTCACCATTAGAGAAGCTTGCTGTAATTAAATTGAATGGTGGTCTCGGTACAAGCATGGGACTCAAAAAGGCAAAAACACTTTTAAAAATTAAAGGTGAGTACAATTTTCTTGATATCATAGCCAAACAGATACTCTCGCTAAGAGAAGAAACAGGTAAAAATATTCCCTTGATATTGATGCATAGTTTTAATACACAAAGCGATTCGCTTTCGTATCTGGCAAAATACAAGGATCTAATGCTTCCTAATATTCCACTTGATTTTGTTCAGAATAAATTCCCCAAAATAAAACAGAGTGATCTTTCACCTCTAAAAAATGCAAATGATAATCTTAATTGGAATCCTCCCGGTCATGGGGAAATATATACTGCTTTAGCCATTTCCGGAGTTCTGGATGAACTTATCAATCAAGGTTTTGAGTATACATTTATTTCCAATTCCGATAATCTTGGGGCAGTAATTGATGAGAAGATCCTGGCACATTTTGCCAAAGAAAATATTTCTTTCATGATGGAAGTATGCAAACGAACAGAGATGGATAAAAAGGGCGGTCATCTGGCGCAAACAAAAAAAGGACAACTAATGTTGAGAGAAACAGCTCAATGCCCGGATGATGAACTCGAACTTTTTCAGGACATAGATCGATATTCCTATTTTAACACAAACAATCTTTGGGTAAATTTGAAATCATTGAAACAGCGTTTATACGAGACGAGATATCTGCTTCCACTTACAATAATACTCAACAAAAAGGAAGTTGAAGGAGAAAAGATTTACCAAGTGGAATCTGCTATGGGAGCTGCGATAAGTGTATTCAATAATTCTCAGGCAATAATAGTTCAACGGGATAGATTTGCACCGGTTAAAAAAACAAATGATATGCTGGCAATTTTAAGTGATGCATTTGAACTCACTCCTGAAAATAAATTAAAATTAGTTAATGAGTTTGGTAAAGTTCCGAATATTGAATTGAATGATGAATTTTATAAAGACATAAATGATTTTGAAGAGCGATTTAAAGACGGAATCCCTTCATTAAAAAGATGCAAAAGCCTTGAAGTTACTGGTGATGTTAATTTTGGTAGAAATGTTGAGATTAGGGGAAACGTAAAAATCACTAAAGAGATAAATCTGGAAAATATCATCTTAGAAGATGAAGAAATCTAAGACACGATATCAAGAATTAATCATTTAAAAGATTATCAAAATCATTTTCAATTTCGCTATAGGAACTTTCCAAGATTTTTTTTAGAGTTGCTTTTTGTATCTGTCTTACACGTTCGCGAGATAATCCCAATTCTTCTCCGATCTGAGCAAAATTCCTTGATTTCCCACCTTCCAAACCAAAATATTGTTTAACAATATAGGCTTCACGTGGCTCAAGAGAACTAATTGATTTACCAATGCTTTCTTCAACTTTTTCCCGATAATACAATGTTTTCGGGTCAATACTGGTTCTATCGGTTAATAATTCACTAAGTGCAACATTGCTGTGATTTCTAGAGAAATCAACATTATCGATTGAAAGCGTATTCTTGGTTTGTCCGTTCATTTTTTTTATTGCGTTTTTATCAAGATTAGTGATTTCGGAGATCTCTTTAAGAGTTGCTTTCTGCCCTGTTTCACTGAATATTTTATCTTTAGCAAATTTAATTTTATTTGCCTGAGTTGCTTTTCCTAAGGGCATCCTGATAACTGAGGTCTTTTCAGCGAGAGCAAAAAGAATTTTTTGCCGGATCCACCACACAGCATAAGAAATAAGTTTATTGTGAAGTTTTGGGTCAAATTTATCTATCGCTTTTATAAGTCCCATATTTCCTTCACTGATAAGTTCGGAAAGAGTCAACCCGCGATTCTGATATTTAGCTGCGATTTTAACTACAAATTTAAGGTTGGATGTAACAAGTTTTTCAATTGCCGCCTTATTACCTTTTTGTGCCTTAAGTGCCAGCTTGTGTTCTTCTTCCCTACTGAGAGGTTTTATCTCAGCAATTTGATTAAGATAGGTTTGTAACGCTTTATCATTAAAAATATTCTCTGCCATTGTTTATTCCTTTTTCTTTTGACGTGATCAACAAGATAAACAGGATTATGTTTAAATTTTCTATCATTTCTTTTACACTTTATTCATACAATTTTATCGTGTTCATCCAGTTCATTCTGTCTACATTTTTAGCTCAGGACTCTGACTTTTCTTTTGACCTGTACTTCTTTACAGCTAAAATTAATTAATAATCCTACATCAATTCCAGTAGCTGTGAGATAATTCACTAGTTGTACTTCGTGGACTTTAGCCAATTCTTTAATTGCCTTCAGTTCTATTATGACCTTATTCTCAACAATTATATCTGCTATGAAAAATCCTACTTCTTGTTCATCATAAAATACTTGAATGGATTTTTGTTTTTCAGCTTTCAATCCTAATTTCTTAAGTTCAATCATCAGGCAATTTTCGTAAACTGATTCAAGAAATCCACTTCCTAGTTTATTATAAACTTTATAAGATGTACCTATAATTTTATCTGTCAGATTAGCATACTTAAGTTCATTCATATTATTACAATCTTTGTTCTTTTGACGTGATCAACAAGAAAATCAGGACTATGTCTAAATTTTTTATCATTTCTTTTCTACTTTATCCTTACAATTCTATCATGTTCATCCAGTTAATCCTGTCTACATTTTTTAAATCTGAAATTCACTGACATGATCATAGATAAAATCAAGTAATTCATCATTATTCATTCCAAGTTTTTTTGCTAAAGAAAATACAATTTTAACACCGGAAAGATTCATACCGACTTCAGATGTCAATGTTATGATTGTTGTAACCTTTGTAACATCATCCTGGGTAAACAATCTGGTGTTATGCTCTGATCTAATTGGCTTTAGTAAACCTTTTCGTTCATACATTCTAATAGTCTGATCATGAATACTCAGTTGTTTTGCAACTTCTCCAATTTTAAATAATTTATTTTTTTCAGTCATAATGTTTTCCTAGTTATAGTTTTGGAAGAACTTCACGCGGATTGATCGCTTTTCCATTTATGCGATATTCAAAATGAAGATGCGGACCGCTTGCTGTTCCAGTCTGCCCGACTGTTGCAATTGGCTGTCCTTTATTCACCATTTCTTCAAGTCTAACTAAATTAGCTTCATTATGTGCATAAATCGTCATAGTGTGTTTATCATGCTCAATGATTATCACGTTCCCATAGCCACGTTGTGTTCCAGAATAGACAACTTTTCCTTTAAGAGCTGCATAGATTGGATCACCTTTATCAGAAGCGATATCAATTCCTTTGTGAGGTCTGCCATCACGCAAACCAAATTCTGAAGTTACAGTGCCATTTAATGGAAGCGCTAATTTGGTTCTTGGTTTAGTTATAACGGGTTTAGAGACGATAGGTTTTTCTGGATCTGTAGATGTTTGAGGAACATCTGTCGGTATAATTTGTCCAGCAATTAACAAAATTTTAATGCTTGGTTCTAATTTATATGTATTCAAATTATTAAAATCAAGGATATCAAAAACACTAAGTCCATACATTTTAGCAATCCGATGAATAGATTCTTTCGGTTTTACTAAGTGATAACCTCTTTTAGGAATTTTACGCTTAGTGACGAATTCATTCTTTTTTTCAGGATGCGGATAAAGAAATATTTTCTGTCCTACAAATATGCGGTCTGAAGTCATATTATTGAATAATTTAATCTTTTCTACGGGAAGAGAGTATTGCCTGGAAATTGAGAAAAGGGTCTCCCCCTTTTTCACGATATGGTAATCTTCTGATGGAGTCACATAGAGCGGATTGCTGGATAGTGCACATACAGCTGAGAATAATGCAATTATCATACAACATAAAATAATCCGTAAATATTTCTTCTCAATTCTCATAAAACCATTTATTCTCAAACTAATATTTGATCCTGAAATCTGTGAACTCTTCACCAATGATTATCTCAGATGTTTCTATACTATCAACTCTTGCCATGGAAGGACCCTTCTGAATCAGACTGATAAAAACTTTCAAAGCATTCTCCTCTCCAACAGCGATAATTTTTACATCTCCATTCATCACATTCATTGTGTATCCCTTTATGTTAAGTTCTTCAGCTCTATGTAATACAAAAGCTCGATAACAAACACCCTGAACTCTACCTGATACAATAATTTCTAAATTCTTCATAATACACTAAATAATATCTGAAACCACTTAACAAATGTGAGTGAGTCCGTGTCAAATAATTTAATTTATGTTTAATTCTGCAGTAAGAAGAGTTAATATTGAGTACTTAACATAGAGTATTTTGTTTGCGCTTGACATCGTAAATATAATTTTTGAAATCTACCAAAAGGAAGTTATTATGAATAAAGAAATTTTCAGAGAATATTTAGAGAAACATCAACCTCAAAAAGCTGATGAATTGATGATCTCATTTGAGCGTTTACTCGAAGCATTATGGGAAGAGAATTCCAAAGTGAACCTGATCTCAAGAAAAACTCCAAAAGACGAATACTGGACACGGCACTTTTTGGATTCCCTGCTCCCAAGTAAAATTTTAGATTTTTCCAATAAAAAAATATTAGATTTTGGAACCGGTGGCGGGTTACCCGGAATCCCGCTGAATCTTGTTTTTCCTGACTCGGAAGTCTATCTATTGGATTCCATTATTAAAAAGATAAATGCTGTAAAAAATATAATTAAAATACTTGACCTGTCATCGTGTTTCACGATTGTTTCACGGTTAGAGGATTTAGAGAATAAATGGTTTGGATCTTTCGATATTATAGTGTGCAGGTCAGTGAAAATATTGCCTAAATACAAAAGAGTTTTATTCAAATTGATCAAGAATAATGGAAAGATAATTCTGTATAAAAGCAAATTGATCGATGATATTGGGCAATTTAGAAAGCGTCATATTCACGATGTTTCGCATCCTGCAATTGGTGAACGAAAAATAATTGAGATCATCAAGTAGTTATAATAAATTAGTAGAGAGAATGGGGATTCCTCTGAATATTTTGGAGAAAAGATGGTAAAAATTGTTGCGATTGTGAATCAGAAAGGCGGTGTGGGGAAAACAACTTCCGCAGTCAATATCGCCTCTGCCCTTGCAATTTATGAAAAGAAAACATTATTAATAGATTTTGATCCACAAGGTAATTCCTCCAGCGGACTTGGTATTGATGCGAATAATCCAAATATTTATGAAGCGCTGATAAATCAAGTTACCATGAGTGAAGTTATAAGAAAATCTCCAAGTTTGCAAAAGCTGGATGTTATTCCTTCTAATATTGATCTGAGCGGTGCAGAGATCGAACTTGTGAAAGAATATTCACGTGAGTTCAAATTGAAAGAAGCTATAAATCAAATTAAAGATAAATATGATTATATAATTATCGACTGTCCGCCATCGTTAGGATTGCTCACCGTAAACAGCCTGACAGCCTGCACAGATGTGCTCATTCCAATTCAATGTGAATATTATGCACTCGAAGGTGTAAGTCAGCTATTAAACACTATCAGGTTAATAAAAAAAGGGCTTAATCCTGAGTTGAATATTATGGGAATTTTGCTGACAATGTACGATAGAAGACTTAACCTTTCTCTTCAGGTTGCCAAAGAAGTGAGGCGTTACTTCAGGGAACAGGCATTCAGTACTATCATTCATCGAAGTGTAAAATTAAGCGAAGCACCGAGTTTTGGGAAATCGATCTTCCATTATGATATCAAATCGACAGGTGCAATGAGCTATTTACAATTAGCAAAGGAAGTGATGAAAAGATGACAAAATTAGGAAAAGGATTAGAAGCTCTGATAATTGCGGTTCCAGAATCTACTGATATTTCAACTGGGATAACTACGCTCAAAACAGACCAGATAAAACCAAATAGATACCAACCACGAAAGCTTTTTAATAACGAGAAATTGCAGGAATTGGCAAATTCACTGAAAGAGAATGGAATAATTCAGCCGATCATTGTAACTACAAAAAATGAAGGTGAATATGAACTCATTGCAGGAGAACGAAGACTGGAAGCAGCAAAATTAGCTGGTTTCAACGAAATTCCTGTGATCATCCGCAGTGTTTCACCCAAAGAACAATTACAATTTGCCATCATTGAGAATGTGCAGAGAGAAGATCTCACTGCCATCGAAGAGGCAAAAGCATATCAGCAATTGAATGAAGAATTCAAACTAACTCATGCTCAAATATCCGAGATCGTAGGAAAGGATAGAGCAACCATAACAAATTTTATCAGGTTGCTTAAACTAAGTGATCATGTGCAGTTGATGATTCTGAATGACCAGATTTCATCAGGTCATGCCAGGGCAATTTTGCAGGTTGCTGAAGAGCATCGTGATAAGTTTTCGGAGCTGATCATTAAAAATAAGCTTTCAGTAAGAAAAGCTGAAGAAGAGGCAAAACGCATAAAAAATGATGGACTCAGTACAGATTCTCCTAAGAAAAAAGAAGTTATTGAAATTCCTGAAATTAAAACCTTTGAGAAAAATCTGAAAAAGAAATTTAAATCTAAAATTACGATATTTGATAATAATTACAAGGGGAAGATCAGTTTCTACTATTCTTCTAAAAATGATCTTCACAAATTATTAGAAAAACTGGAAAAATGAAAGTAATCGTTGTAGCATTGTTGATTATTGTTTTACTTATAACTGCCTGGTTCTTTTGGGAGAATATCAAGCTGAAAAAACTGGTTGATAAACAAAATGAAGAACTTGATATTTCAGCAAATTATATCAAAAAATTAAATAAGAAAATTACGGAAGATCCAAGGTCTACTTCTTCTTCCAAAACAAAAGAAGAGAAAGCCCAGGCTTTGATGAACACATACATGAAAGAGCAGAAGGAAGATCTTAATAAAAATTCAAATGAGACTATTAAATATAATGAGCAACGCAAATATTTACCGGATATTGTTCCTGTAAAAGGTGATTATGCAATAAGTCAGGAGTTTTCTGAAACACACCCAGGCTTGGATTTTGCTGCACCAACAGGCTTGGAAGTTGTGGCTGTAGCAGCAGGCGAAATCCTATCTGTGTATTATGATGAGGTATATGGTAATGTGATAATGATAGACCATCTCAATGAATACGCTACGCTTTATGCACATTTGGCAACTACATTTTTTGAAGGAAAGAGCAAGGTGAACAAAGGTGAAACTATTGCACTTGTGGGAAATACGGGAAATAGCTCTGCCCCGCATTTGCATTTTGAGATTATGGTTGATGGAGAAAATGTCGATCCGGAAAACTATATTGATATTAAAAAGTAGGAGGATAGAGCATGAATAAAAACAGAAAAATAGAGCTTTCAACCATAATTGGAAAAGGAAGTAAGATAAATGGTATACTTAATGTCCAAGGTGGTGTGCGAATAGATGGTGAAGTGGAAGGCACAATCGAATCTGACGGATTTGTGACAATTGGCCCTTCCGGTGTAGCCCTGGCTGATATTAAAGCGAGTGAATGTCTCATCTCAGGGAAAGTTGTGGGAAATGTGCTATGTAAGGATGCTGTTGAGTTAGATAAAAGTGCCAGGATGAATGGTGATATTGTCGCAAAAATACTGAAGGTTCACACTGGTGCTGTATTTAATGGAAACAGCTCAATGACCTCAAATTCTAAACCAATAAGAAAGATAGTACCGACAATAAATGCGGAAAAGAAAAAATCAACTCAATAATGAGTTATTAAAATATATAAGTTTAGTATCTCAGTTAGGACTTACCGTAATAGGTTCAATTCTTATATTATTAGCTGTTTCAATCTATCTGGAAAAGAAATTTCAGACTAATGGATTAATTATTTTAATTGGCATTCTTGTCGGTGTTGTAGCTGGTGTTTTTTCTGCTTATAAACTATTAAAAAAATCAATAGAAAAAGATAATTAAAAATATGGAAGATAACAAAAAATACGTTAAAAAGATAGTGCTGATTATTCTCTTGACAAACATACTTGCGGTTTTGTCTTTACCGTGGTTCTTTAAGCAGTCAATAAGCTGGATCATGGGCACATTAGGCAGTGCTGGGAATTTTTATTGGTTAGCTCATAATTTAATTAAAATTATTGATCTA
>CAZSOM010000055.1:1283-8759 GCA_964608295.1 uncultured Candidatus Cloacimonadota bacterium | reverse complement strand
ATGTTGGGAGTTATAATATTACTAAAGTACAAAGTAAGGCTCAATTTACGGCAGTAAAAAAACGTTTTGCTGGAATCAAGATGGTTCAAGAAGGTTCGATACAAGTTAAACAAACTACTTCTCCACAAACAAAATCGATTGTTGCTGATATTGATAGAGTAATTGCGACATATAAACCGCAAATATCTAAGTTGTTTGCGGTAGAATCAATGATGATGGATATGTATGGAACAATTGAGTTCTCGATTATCATAAACAAAAGTGGTGCTGTCGAAGCAGTGGATATTGACTCGATATCAGGTAGTTATTTTACAGATTCCTTCCTGTCAAAGTGCCGTGAGATCATCATGAATTGGAAAATACCCGTGAAAGATCCAATCGGTTACAGCTTCAGAATGAAATTCATGAAGTAATATTAAATCTTAAATTGCCCTTCTCTATTCTTGAAGAAGGGCTTTTTTTATAGCTATGAGATATTATAAAATTGCACTTCCCATTAACGTAACAAAACTTTATACTTATGTTACCGATGAAGATATAATGCCTGGTTGTCGGGTTCTGGTTTCATTTAATAACACGTTCCATACTGGTATATTGTGGCAAGAAACATACGAGATTGATGCTAAGGTAAAGTATAAAAATATACTCGAAATAATTGATTCTAAACCTAAGATTTCCTCAGAATTATTAGAACTTGCTTTGTGGATCAGTAAGTACTATCACTGTGGCTTAGGACAAGCATTATCAGCCATGTTGCCTTCAGCTTTCAATATTCAATTGCAAAGAAAAGTAAGATTGATAAAGAATATTGAAGTAGAAAGTAAGGAAAAAGAAACTAAAATGGTTATCGACAAACTGAATCGAGATTGGATAGAAATATCTCAATTGAAAGAAAATTTAAAGATAAAACCTTCAAGATTCAATACAATAATTGAGGAACTCGAGAATCAAAATGTTCTAGAAATATTAAGAATATTCGATGAAAAAATTAAGAAGAAAATAGCTAATTTCGTTGTGCTTCAACAAGTAGAATCTGCTCCTCCACTGACCGCAAAACAAGAAGAAGCATATGAATATATAAAGACAATCTCAACTGAATTTCCACTTGCTAAGATTGCCAGTAAATTTAGCTACGCTATCGTTAAAGCCTTAAGAGATAAAGGGCTTCTAATTATTGAACCAAGAGAAATAAAAAAAGAATATTTTGTATTTCCTCAGAAGAGGATAACAAAGAAAATTCAACTTACAACTGAACAACTTACAGCTATTTCTAATATTAATGAAAAAATACAATTAGAGGAATTTCATACTTTTTTGTTATTTGGGATAACCGGAAGCGGTAAAACAGAAATTTATATTGAAACAATAAAAAAAGTATTAGAACATAATAAAACCGCTCTAATGTTGGTTCCTGAAATTGCTTTAACTCCTCAAATGGTTGACAGATTTTATAATGTGTTTGGGGAAAATATAGCCATTCTCCATAGCCATTTGAATGATCGTGAACGATGGGAACAATGGAATAAAGTAGAATCGGGGAGAAGTAAAATAGTAATTGGAGCACGAAGTGCAATATTTGCTCCCTTAAAAAACATAGGTATTATTATTGTTGATGAAGAACATGAAACAACTTACAAGCAGGAAAATACTCCCCGTTACAATGGGCGTGATCTTTCCATTTTACGTGCTAAGATGAACAATGCTGTTATCATCCTGGGAAGTGCAACTCCGTCTTTAGAAAGTTGGAATAATGTTAAGTTGGGTAAATTCACACTGCTTAAATTATCACAACGCCCTCTATCATTTGAACTTCCCACAGTTGATATAATTGATATGAGAAATGAGAAAGATCCAAAACTTTTTCTATCAAACAAACTTAAAGAAAAAATTGAAGAAAAATTAAATCTTGGTCAGCAGATTATTCTATTACAAAACAGAAGAGGACATTCTTCCTTTGTACAGTGTATCTCGTGTGGAAAATTGTTTGAATGTCCCAATTGTGATATTTCTATGAAATTTCATAGTCATTCACAGGAATTGATCTGTCACTATTGTGGTCATAAAACTAATATGCCTAGAAAGTGTCCTCAATGCGGAAGTTATATGTTCTCTTTCGGAGCAACTGGAACACAACAAATAGAGACGCAACTTAACATTCTTTTTCCAAAAGCTAAGATTTTAAGAATGGATTCGGATAGTGCTGGGAAGAAAAATAGTTATGATTCTATGTTCAAAAGAATGCGTGATGGAACAGTTGATATTTTATTAGGAACTCAAATGATAGCCAAAGGACTCGATTTTGAAAATGTCACTTTAGTTGGTGTTATTTCAGCTGATATTGGCTTGAATGTGCCAGATTTCAGAGCAGCAGAAAGAACATTTCAATTGTTAACACAAGTAGCAGGTAGATCTGGTCGTGGAGAAAAATCTGGTGAAGTAATAATCCAAACATTCAATCCTGAACACTATTCAATTACTACAGCCATGAAGCAGGACTTTGAGTCATTCGCCATAAAGGAATTGGAAAACCGGAAACAGTTGAAATATCCACCCGAATATAAGCTTGCTCGTATTGTGTTTTCTCACAAAAATGAAAATTATCTTAAAGAACAAACAATTAAAAATAATAATGTTATCAATGAACTTAAAAAACTATTCAAACCAGATCAACTAAGCATTCTTGGTCCGATAGAAGCCCCGATAACCAGAATGCAAAATGTCTATCGCCAACATCTAATTCTCAAAGCTGATAGTGTTAAAACTATATCAGCATCAGTCATTTTCTTAACACAAAATCTTAAAATTGGCAGTACAATAAAACAGATTATAGATATTGATCCCTATAGTTTGATGTGATTTAACTTTTCCACAATTGCATATTAGATTGATAAAGTTGTATGAGAATTATACTTATACTACACACTTATTAATAAATTGACTTAAAAGGGAACTATAAAAAAATATGCGAAGTGAATTAACAGCCATGTTAATTCACTGTAAATTATATACATTATGTATATTATAAAATATAAAGTATAAATTTAGTTCTGGAGGAAGAATGGATTATTTCCTAACCGAAGATCAATTAGAGATAAAAGAAATAGCTCGGAAAGTTGCAGAAGAGAAGATCAAACCTGTACGAGCGAAATATGATGAAGAGAATGAATTTCCCTGGGAAATTGTAGAAGTATTTAAACAAACAGACCTCTTTGCGGTACTGGTTCCAGAAGAATATGATGGAATAAGTGGAAAAGTACAGGATATTGCCATAATAACAGAAGAGTTAAGTCGTGTTTGTGGTGGTATAGGTCTTTCACTTGGTGGCTCAGGTTTAGGAATGTATCCGATTCTTATTTCAGGTAGCGAAGAACAGAAACAAAAATATTTACCCCAAATAGCTAATGGAGATATTTTGGCAGCTTTTGCACTCACGGAAGCTAATGCAGGTTCTGATGCCGGTGGAATGGAAACCACTGCCGTAAAAGATGGTGATCATTATATTCTTAACGGAACTAAACAGTGGATCACGAATGGTGGAGAAGCAGATCTTTACACAGTCTTTGTATTAACAGATAAATCAAAGGGAGCACGAGGTGCTTCTTGCCTTATTGTAGAAAAAGGAACCGAAGGTTTTTCTTTTGGAAAGAAAGAAGATAAAATGGGGATTCGTGGCTCAGCTACCAGGGAATTAGTATTTGATAATTGTAGAGTTCCCGCTGAAAATCTGATTGGTCGTGAAGGAACAGGTTTTATGATTGCGATGAAGACACTTGATAAGTCACGTCCGATGGTAGCCGCTCAGGCTGTCGGAATAGCACAAGGTGCTTATGAAGAAGCTGCGAAGTATGCAAAAGAACGTATTCAATTTGGAAAACCGATCTCTGCTTTTCAAGGGATTCAGTTCATGCTGGCAGATATGGCAACTCAAATAGAAGCTGCCCGTGCCCTGGTTATGGCTACTGCAAAACTTATAGATTCAGGAGCAAAAAAATATGCTAAAGAATCTGCTATGTGTAAAGTATTTGCCTCTGATGTGGCAATGAAAGTTACAACTGACGCAGTTCAAATTTTAGGTGGATATGGATACATGAAAGAATATCCGGTAGAAAAAATGATGCGTGATGCTAAGATCACTCAGATTTATGAAGGTACAAATCAAGTTCAACGTGGCGTTATTGCTTCTAACCTATTAAAGGAATTCTAACCAAAACAATAAACCATGAAATTACTTGTTCATATCTGTTGTGCGCCTTGTTTTATTGCACCGTATTTTCATTTAAAAGAAAAAGGTCATGAAATACACGGATTCTGGTATAATCACAACATACATCCTTATACTGAATATAAAAAAAGATTAGAGGCTCTGCAGGAATTTGCTGAAAAAGAAAGTTTTAATCTTATCATAAAGGATGAATATGAGCTTGAAAAATTCCTGCGAAAATCAGCATTTAGAGAACAGGAACGTTGTCGAAGCTGTTACTATGAACGTTTGAAATATGCAGCCATAATTGCCAAGAAAGGTAATTTTGATTTCTTTACAACAACCCTGCTCTATAGCAAATTCCAAAAACATGATCTCATAAAAGAAATTGGAGAGTCACTTGCAAAAGAATACGGTATAAAATTCTATTACGAAGATTTCAGAGAATATTGGAAAGAAGGGATTAAATTATCCCAGGAAAATCAGATGTACCGACAGCAATATTGCGGTTGCATCTATAGTGAACGAGATAGATATTTGAAATAATCTGGTTACCTATCTCGAGATGTAATGACACTAGAGGTATTTATGAAGAATGTAAGAACCTACAAAAAAATGAAAAAAGATGGGCAAAAAATAGTTATGGTTACTGCCTACGATTATCCATCTGCGAAATATGTTCAAAACGCTGAGGTTGATATTATCCTGGTAGGTGACAGTCTGGGTATGGTGATTCTGGGATATAAAGATACACTCAAAGTAACATTAGAAGATATACTTCATCATACCAAGGCTGCCAGACGTGGTGCTGATGATACATTCATTGTTGCTGATATGCCTTTTATGACTTACAATATAAGCCTTGAAGAAACTAAAAAAAATGCAGCTCTTCTCATTACGCAAGGTGGAGCTAATGCTGTGAAATTAGAAGGTGGGAAGCCCAGCCGACTGAACGCTATCAAGGCTATTGTTGATTGTGAGATTCCTGTTGTTGCGCATTTAGGATTAACACCACAATCGATAAATGTGTTCGGTGGATATAAAGTTCAAGGGAAAAGCAAAACTGAATTTAATAAAATTCTGAACCAGGCAATTGAAATTGAAAAAGCTGGTGCTTTCATGCTGGTTTTAGAAGGAATTCCCGAAGAATTAGGGAAGATAATTAGTGAGACTATTCCCATACCTACAATTGGAATAGGTGCCGGTAAATATACTGATGGTCAGGTTCTTGTTTATCATGATATTTTGGGAATGGCGGATTTCAAGCCTAAGTTTGTGAAAAATTATGCTCAGTTAAATAAAGATATTCCAGATAAAATTGCTGAATTCTCAAGAGAAGTTAAAGAAGGAAAATTCCCAGCTGAAGAAAATATTTATCATCCTATAAAATAAAGAGGAAAAATGAACTTTGAAAATTCAAATTTTGAGATGACTCCTGATGAAAAGATAGAGGCTGTCACAAATTTAAAACAAAATATGGAAGAAAATTTCGTCCAGTTAGGACAACTTCTTTCAGATATTCGCAAGACAAAATTATTTAAGTTTAAGGGTTATAAGACGTTTAAAGAATTTGTGGAGAATGAGTTTAATATGAATGGTAGCTTTGCTGCTAAGATCATCAGCAATTTTGAACTATTCATTCGAGAGCTTGATGTAGATGAACATTCTGCTAAAGAAATTGGGCTTGATAAATTAAATATGATAAAACCGCTGGTGAATAAGGCTGATTTTAATGAGAAACTTGATTGGATTAAAAAAGCAAAGGAACTTCCTACCACAGAATTGCGAGAAGAGATTAAAGAGATTCGCGAGATTAATAAAAACAAAGACAAAACAATGAAAGATGTTTTCATAGAGCAATATATTGAGAAAATGGTTACGTTTTTTAACTGTAACCGCAAAGAGCTAAACTTCAAGCTTGCTCTTTATTTTCAAGATGAAAATTTGGAAGAAATGTTGGCAATTATTAAAGATAAACAACGAAAATTTGAAGAAACTGATCAATTGTAAAAGTATAAGTGGTTTTGGGGGAATTATAGCAACTTGATAATTTGATTCTTTTATTTAAAAAAAAATCAAAGGAGACAAAAATGCAACAACTAAGAATTTTGTGGGTTGATGATGAGATAGAACATTTAAAACCCTTTATACTTTTGCTTACCGAACGTGGTTATAAAGTTAAAACTATTTCCAATGGTTCTGATGCAGTAGATCTGGTTAAGAATGAAGATTATGATCTTGTTTTACTTGATGAGATGATGCCGGGAATGGATGGACTTTCTACTTTGCATGAGATTAAAAAAATACGCACATCTTTACCGGTTATTATGGTTACCAAAAGTGAAGAAGAAGGCATCATGGAAGGTGCTATAGCGGGACAGATTGCCGACTACTTGATAAAACCGATTAATCCAAAACAACTTATAATGGCTATTAAAAAATTGTTTGAAGCTGATGAGATCAAGAAAAATAAAATCGGTGAACAATATGCAGAATTTTCAGCTCAATTAAGTCAGAGATTATTTTTAGATCTTAAAAGTAAGGACTGGATAGATATTTATAAAGATCTCAATAGTTGGGATTTTACTCTGGATGATGTTAATGATGAGACTCTTCTTCGAACTCATTTTCTGGAAAAAATGAACTGTAATGCAGAGTTTTCTAATTTTGTTGTTGATAATTATAAAAATTGGCTAAAATCAGATGATCGACCTCAATTATCTTTCGACGTAGTTTCCGATTATGTAATACCAGAATTTAATGATAAAACACCAGTCTATTTTATTGTTCTGGATTGTATGAGATTAGATCAACTACGGGCAATTGAACCATACTTAAATGAGCTATTTGATCTTGATTTGAGTCTGTATTATTCAATTTTACCAACGGCTACTCCATATTCACGTAATGCCATTTTCAGCGGTTTACTTCCGAGCGATATCGCTAAGAATTTCCCTGATTATTGGGTATCTTCCGGCGAAATAGATAATAGTAGGAATCGTAACGAACATCAGCTTTTGGATGAACATGTGAGTGATCTAGGTTGTGATATCGGTCCAAGCAAATATATTAAGATCCTTAACATA
This sequence comes from uncultured Candidatus Cloacimonadota bacterium, assembly GCA_964608295.1. Lineage (GTDB taxonomy): Bacteria > Cloacimonadota > Cloacimonadia > Cloacimonadales > TCS61 > Tenebribacter. The sequence continues at coordinate 1,472 of CAZSOM010000055.1, read as the reverse complement.
GATGAGGGTAATTTTGTCGTGAGAAAAATCGCATCATGGCAGAATGAAAAACTAGTTACATTAGTTTATAACTTCCTTGATTTATTGGCTCATCACCGCTCACAAGATGAAATATTAAAAGAGACAATTCCTGATGAACAGGCACTTAGAGCGTTTACAAAACACTGGTTTCTGCATTCAAGTTTTTAT
>CAZSOM010000055.1:0-1273 GCA_964608295.1 uncultured Candidatus Cloacimonadota bacterium | reverse complement strand
AATTGCTAAACAAAAAGCAACGGTTGTACTGACTACTGATCATGGTTCGATCAGGGTTAATCGCGCAAGTCAGTTAGTTGCTGACAAGGAAACCACCACTACTGTGAGATATAAACAAGGAAAAAATTTATCATGCAATAATAAACATGCACTTCTCATTAAAGATCCTGAAGAATATGGACTTCCTCAACGAGGCATCATTGATAATTACGTGATTGCTAAGGATGATTATTATTTTGTGTATCCCAAATCATTTCACAAGTATATGAATCTTTATAATGGGACTTTCCAGCATGGTGGAATTTCCATGGAAGAGATGCTTTTACCTCTTGTAGTGTGCCGACCTAAAAAGTAATGAAGATAACAGAAGAGAGAATTCTAAGAACTGAAGATGACACAACCTTTTTTGCAGGGCAATTAGCTCAAAAGTTGAAAATAGGTGACGTTGTCGCTCTTTATGGGGAATTGGGAGTTGGCAAAACATTCTTCACTCAGAGACTTTGTAGTTTTCTGGAAGTTGATGAAGATGTTAGTAGTCCCAGCTATATACTTATGAATGAATATTCAGGGATATGTACAATTCGCCACTTTGACCTGTATCGTTTAGAATCTGAAGAAGAAGTTCTGGAGTTGGGTTTACATGATCTTTATGAAGATGCAATTACGATTATTGAATGGCCGGAGATTGCTGATGGGATGTTACCTGAGAATACAATTCACATTTACTTTAAGTTTGTTGGTTTAGACAGAAAAGTAACAATAAAAAATAAAAAAATAGCCTGATACAAATTTGTATCGGGCTATTACAATTGTGTGTATTTATTTGATTAATAAATAAATAATTACTAGCAAAAGAGCAACATTGATTACGTTTCCCCATAGTATTTTTTGTTTGAGTTCTTCTGTAAGTTTCCAATTATCATAAATCTTTTCTTCAAGACGAATAATCATATGTTCAAGTGCAGAAAATTTCTCTGAAGCGGTTTCGATCTTTTTCACTTTCCACATATTTTCAAAGTCTCTAATGAAGTGTTTAATCATATCAAAAAATAAGTTTATTATACCGCCTAAAATTGGATTATTCTTGCTTAAATCATTTTTATTTTTCATCTGAACTCCCAGAATTCATTATTACTTTTGGCATTTAGAGAATTCTCAGATTTTATGTCAATAATTTTATGGAAACCAAGTACTTTTACAATGTTTTATCAAAAGAATTATGATTTGACCATTAGAAAGGAAAACATTAATCGTATTTCAAACTATTGTCTTC
>CAZSOM010000054.1:0-8764 GCA_964608295.1 uncultured Candidatus Cloacimonadota bacterium | reverse complement strand
CAGGATCACCTCTCCCCAATTGCCCTGCATTTTCACATCACCTTTCAGAGCTTTGGTCAGGTTATTCGCATCATCACTGATCTTCTTATTGAGTTCTTTCAAACCCTTTATCTGTTCGATTAATGAAGCATTGCTTAAACGATTCTTTTCATCGGTATGTTCTACTTTTTGTTCGAAATCTTTGATCTTTTCTTTCAGCGGATTAAGAAGTTCATCTAAATTAGTTTTGTTTTGTTCCGTGAATTTTTTAGTCTTTTCTTCCAGAATTTCATTTGCTAAATTCTTAAAAGCATCTGTGAATTTTGACTGTAACTCTTCTAATTCTTTCTTCTGATCATTTAATTTTTCCTGAAGATTCAAATTCATTGTATCAAGTTTAGCAATTTCTGATAGTGAACTTGTACTTTTGTCTCGTTCTGAATTTAGTTCTGAATTTACTTTTTCTATTTCACTTTCAAGTAGTTTAACCTTTTCATCCTGTTTGCCTTTTTTCCCGAAAAAAAACAATCCGATAATTACTCCACCAATTAAAATTCCAGCGAATAAATAAAGCAGTTCCATATTTCCTCTCAACTAAATATTGTCAGCGAGTTTGATCTTGCCTTTTAATTCTTCCTCTTCTAATAAATCCATCTCAGTTAGAGCTTTATTAAGCAGTACAACGCGTTCTCGATATGGTATAAACGCGCTTTTAAATCCATTGATTATAATATTTTTTATATCTGTATAATCCAAGTCTAATTCATTGATCGCCAGCATATACTCATCAGTCAAAGTTGTATCGGAAACCAGGCGATTATCTGTATTAATGGTTACCCTAAGTCCATAATCAAGGTAGAAATTTAAAGGATGCTTTTTTAGATCAGTAACAGATTTAGTCTGAAGATTACTTTTTAAACAAATTTCTAGTGGAATTCGATGATCATTAACATAATTCAATAGATCTCCATCCTCGATCAATCTGGTTCCATGCCCAATGCGATGTGTTCCACAATAATGCAGAGCTTGATGGATACTTTCCGGTCCATAAGCTTCTCCCGCATGAACAGTAATATTGATATTGTTGTTCAAAGCCAGATAAAAAGCTTCTTTGTGATGTTTGGCCGGATGATCTTCTTCAGCACCAGCCAGGTCAAAACCAAGAACTCCTTTATTTTTATATGCAACTGCTAGTTTCGCTAATTCTAAAGAAGTTGCAGGCTCCATATTGCGAATTCCGCAAATAATTACTCCTGTTCTGATATTAAATTTTTTCTCAGCTTCTCTCAATCCTTTGAGAACAGCATCTGAGATAATCGTTAATTTTAATCCTTTTTGTGTATGTAATATTGGAGAATAACGCACTTCTAAATATCTTATATTCTCTTTTGCTGCATCTTCGGCAAGTTCATACGCTGTTCTGGTCAATGCTTCTTCAGTTTGCATAACACTCAAAGTTATGTCAAAAGCTCTCAAATATTCATCCAGACTTTTGCAGTCTTCATCACAGCAAACTATCTTTTTCAGATCTTCTGCTGAATCAGCAGGCAATTTGACATTTTGCTTCTTGGCCAATTCTAGAATTGTGGAAATTCTGATAGAACCATCCAGATGAACATGTAGATCTGTTTTGGGTAATTTTTCAATAAATTCTCTTTTTAATTTCATTTGCTACTCCATTCAGTTTAACCAGTATGTTAGAGAATAACTAACATACTGGTTATTTCTTTAGTTACAATTCTCAAATTTAATATCTTTAATAATATCTACAAAAAAATCTTTACTCCATACTTCAAGCACATTCTGATCTTTGATAAAATTTTTCACATCATCTTTTGCTGACAGAAAATCTACACTATCAATTTTATAGTTTAACAATTCTAATAATTTTACTTTTGTAAGAATATCATGCTGTTTGAGATGTTCAGATTGTTTCATCCTTAATTCAAGATGTGTTAAATTCAATGCTGTGCTTCTACTAATAAACCATACAAGATCATACCAATCTCTACCTTTGACACGATGCTGCCAATTCCTACAAAGTACCGCATGCATTTTTCCAGCAAATAAACTTGGTAACGTAAAAGTATTTACTGAGAATGGAATAGGTTGCAGTAAGTACTTTGCTTCTGTATCGAAACCTTGCGGAGGGTTTTTATCAACCTCAAATTTTATTTTTATTGCTTTATTCTTATGAATCCTCTTTCTTAGATTTATTGGAACCTCTATTGAAATCATGTTTTGCAGTGTTCCTGCTTTGATGAAGGCAGAATCAATTTTTGTATTGCTATTTTTAATTTTAGGAATCACATCCACACTCAACCCAAAACTTGTTAATTCAGATTCGATTGCTTTATGGTATTTGCTCAAATCAATATTTTCATCCGGTTTTAGAAGAGAAAAATCCAGATCTTCGGAAAATCTATTTAATTCATACAGAATTCGCAATGCTGAACCACCATAAAAGGCGGCTTTTTCGTAAAATTTTGCTCTCCATAATCCAAGTAAAACGATTTCCTGAACTACCTCTTTTAGTGCATTTTCATAATCATTAATGCTTTTACAATTGTACTTTTTAAGCATCAAATTCAAAGCATCATTCATGAATTCTTTTCCATAACAAATAGAACAATGCTACGTTTCCCGAGTAAAGACAATTTAATTGTTTCAATTTGGTTTTATTTAGTTTTTTTATTTGAATTTCATCAAACCTCATGTCATCAAATATAAATAATTCCAACTTCTTTACATCATTCATAATCTTAGAAAAATACAATAAATCTGCTACAGCTTTCTCTTTTGTTGCGATTAAGACTCTATGAAATTCATCAATTTCTATTTGTGTGATCCCAAATGAATATAGTTTTGGATTTATATATTTATATGTAAATCTCCCAATAGGAGTTTTGAACATCTTATTCCGCTTGTTTGTTACATTTGTTATAGTTTCTGTTCTTTCTGGGATAATTCCATAATACGAAAGTGCATATTCCATTGAGATATAAGAAGGACCATAAATTAAATTAGCCAGAGTTTCTTTAATATATAAATTTTGTGAAAGGTTTGCACCAAAGATATATAATCCTTTTTTCACACGAATGATCTCTTGCTTTTTTATGAGATCATTAATCTTAACTCTTGGGTTTTTGTAGTTTTTTAAAACACTTTTAAGCATTACATAATCAAATTCTTCAATCGGGATGCTTTGTTTTAATCCCAAATTCATATCCCCTCCAGTATGTTAGTAAAATCCTAACATACTGGTTATACTGTCAATTTAATTTATTAAACTATAATTCACTTCACTACTCAAATATCTTGTATCACTTATCTGAGATCAATATTCTCCCCACTTTTCCCACATAATTATCTTATCTAAATCTAATCTCTTCTTACTCCCTGCAAATACTTTCAAAGCTTTTTCATAAACAGTTTTTTTCTCTTTAGGATAGCCAAAGGGGCTAAGGGCTACAATTCTAATATTCTGTGGAATATTAAGAATCTCACGAACTCGTTGTTCATTAAATGCTGCTAACCAGCAACTACCTACTCCTTCATTCCAGGCAGCTAACATCATCTGCTGGAAAGCTATTGCTGTATCAACCAGATAATAATTTTGGTCATTCATCGTTCCACTTTTGGCTGGATCTGCGCAAGCAACAATAACTACTGGAGCATCTTTGATGAAGAAGTTGACTTTACTAACTAATCCACTTTTCAGTGCTAATTCTTTTATTACATTCTTTTCTCTAACAACTACAAACCGCCAACATTGCTTGTTTTGAAAAGATGGAGACAACCTAGCTGCCTCCATCATATTGTTTAAAATATCTTCTGAAATTTCTTTATCTTGAAAACTTCTTACACTTTTCCGCGAAATTATTACTTCATTGAATTCCACTAAAATGAAACTCCAATCCCTGCATTGAAAACAGAATAATTACTTATCGTATAATCAGCATATAGTTTTAAAAGGAGCAAGCTAAATCTAAAACCTGCTGTCATTCTTACATCATTCTCACCATCGACATCAAATTTGATCTTCTGTTCAACTTCCTCAATTTCGTTATCTTGATTTAAGGTTTTATATGTATATTCGTATTCAGCAGTTACATTTGTTTTATCAAAACCAACACCTGTATACAATGTCCACATCAATAGTTTTTTACTTACTTCAAGATTTGCATTGAAATTCGAGAATGTTAGTATATCACCAACATAAAGATTTTGATAAGAAGCCTGAATTGCGATATCAATTGGAATTAGTGGAATATACTGATCTACACTATGTTTTAGCCCAACTCCCCAAAAACCAAAATCACCAATATCTTTATCGATCTCTACTTTTGGCATACCACGTACCATAATCTCATTTCCGAAAGGCAATCCCAGATTAAACTGAGGCATTAAGAAAGGAACCGCCGGTAAGTTTGCACCATCTGGTAAAGGTATATCAAGAGAGTTTACATCACTTTGGGTCAGCCCCAGTAATGCTAACAATGTTGGATCATTAAGAAGCGAATTATGCTCAAAAGTAGCACCGTCCTTTCCAAAAACTGTTGCTGATTCCAATTCTTCATCGGCATAAAGATAAATATTTTCACCAGGATTTAATGGATTTTCGATGTAAAAATCCGGTCGAATTGCCATAAATGTTTTATCTTCTTTAGGAACAAAAGCAGCCATCACATTCACATTTAAACCAAATGTAAAAGGCTTTAGAACCTTTGCAGTATTAAAAAGTCCTGTATTCATCGTAGTTCCAAATGCAGTTACCAAAGGTTTAACATAAACTATTCCATTGTCCTTTCCAAACTGTTCCAACTTCTCCTGCACATCAGCAAATAAAACTGTTACCATAACTATCAATATTAAACTCAAAAACACTTTTTTCATCTTTCCTCCTGTTTATTTATGCTACTTACGTTTTTTTAATCTTCAATTTATTCTTGTCAAACTTTTTGAAAACCGCTTTAAAAAGTCAATGCAAAAGCTAATCATAAATCTCAATTTCACTTTTAATCTATTTTTTAAAACTTTTCTACCTATGATTTCTCATACATTTATCATTTTAAAGCCATTTAAAACACTCATTTGCAACCAACAAATAACTTTACAAAAAAGTTTATGCCAAATTCCTTGCTTACTTAGGATTACGGAGTTTAATGATGTTGAAAAGAAAAAAAATATTGTTAGGAATTACAGGTGGAATAGCTGCTTACAAAGCTGTTGATCTTGCCAGCAGACTCACGAAGATGGGTGCTGAAGTGAAAACAGTGATGACAGCTAATGCCTGTGAATTCATCAGTCCAATTACAATCAAATCTATCACTCATCAACCAGTTATTACAAAAATGTTTGATATAAATGCAGATATTGAGCACATATCGCTGGCAGACTGGGCAGATATAGTAGTTATTGCTCCTGCAACAGCGAACATCATTGGTAAGACAGCCACAGGAATTGCAGACGATCTTCTTTCGACAACTATAATGGCAACTACTGCTCCTGTACTGTTTGTTCCTGCCATGAATATTCATATGTATGAAAATCCAATCGTACAAGAAAACATTGATAGACTTTCCAACTTAGGATATTTTTTCATGGAACCTGAGTTTGGCAGACTTGCATGTGGATATGAAGGCAAAGGAAGATATCCAGAAAATGATGAGATTATCTATCATATAAGCACATATATAAAATATAAAAAAGATTTAAAAGGAAAGGAAGTATTAGTGACAGCTGGAGCAAGTCGTGAAAGCATTGACCCAATGAGATTTATTACAAATCACTCTTCCGGTAAAATGGGATTAGCCTTAGCTCGTGCTGCTCATATTAGAGGAGCAAATGTGAAACTGATCCACTCTTCACTCGGTGTGAAAGTTCCGGAATATCTGGAATCGATTGAAACAATAACGGCAGAAGAAATGTATTCTGCAGTTCAAAAAGTTTATCCGGCTTCAGATGTTACGTTTATGACAGCTGCTGTTGCAGATTACACTCCATCTAAACCAGAGAAACAGAAAATTAAAAAAACGGAAGCTCTTGAGCTTGAATTAACTAGAACAAAAGATATTCTGAAGGAACTTGGTGAAAAGAAAACTAAAAATCAGATATTAGTTGGTTTTGCGGCTGAATCAGAGAATATTAAGGAAAATGCCCTAATAAAAATTAAAGAGAAAAACTTGGATTTCATTTGTGCAAATGACTTGAAAGTTTCTGGCGAAGATAATACTGAATTAATTATATTGGGTCATGAAATTGAACAAAAGATCAAAGGAGATAAGTTCTCTACTGCCCATCAAATCTTAGATATAGTATTGAAATAACATGAATAATAATGCAATAATCATCACAGGTGCAAATGGAAATGTTGGATCATATCTTGCAAATAAATATTGTGATCTTGGTGAGAATCTAATTCTCGTTATACATAAAAGCGATTATCGAATTAAAGAACTAGTTGAAAAAAATTCTGAAAGGTTAAAAATTCTACAAGTTGATCTTGCGAATTATACAGAGCTTCATAATAAAATGGCAGAAATCATTCAACAGACAGAATGGAAACCTGATCGTCTGATTCATACAGCAACGGCAAGAAGTAACATTATCAAACCTCTGGTAGATTCTGATCCGGAATTATGGAAAAACATAATTAATGCAAATCTAGTCGGAACATTTAATATTTTGAAAACTACATTAGAATACTTTAAGAAGTATAACAATGGAAAGATCGTTCTGTTTGGTTCGAACGTATCACGCATTGGTCTTCCCAAAGGTACTGCCTATTCTGCTTCCAAAGCTGGTATAGCTAATATTGGAAGAAGCCTTGCTACTGAAGAAGCTACCAATAACATCATCGTAAATACTGTATCTCCGGGACCTATAAAAATTGACGACAGTCAATTCTCTGAAAGTTATCGAAAATTCCGCGAAGAATATTATAAAGAGAAATTACGGGATATCCCACTAAAAAGATGTGCTTCTTTTCAGGATATTTTTGGACTTTGCGAATTCCTGCTTTCCAAGGATAATTCTTATATCACCGGTGAAGAATTTTTCATAACCGGTGGCAAAATCTAATGCGATCAATAAGCATTTTATTATTATTGTTTTCTTTCCTTGTTCCACTTGAGGGAAAACTTAAGATAGCCGCATATCCTCAATTCTCTTATGCTGAAGATACTGGTTTTTTAGCTGGTGTGATAAGTTATTCCAGGTTTCAATTTAAAAAATTTCCAAAGCATATCCCGAAACAGAAATTAACAGTTCAGGCAGTATACACTTCGAAAAAACAACTTAGTCTCATGTTTGAATCCTTCCTGTTTACAAAAGACGGATTATATGAGTTTGAAACTGAATTTACCTATAAATATTTTCCCTCCGAATTTCATGAAATAGGTAACACCAATTTTAATGCTGAGAGTGAAAAGTATACTTCACAAAGATTTTCTATTGATTTTATTGTAAAAAGAAAGATCAAAAACTCATGGTTTTTACTTGGGTTAGCAGAATTTTACAAATCAAATCTGGTTAAAACACAGGATGATGGAATTCTAAAAGAGAAATTAGTTCCAGGAAGTGAGCCATTTTCTTTGGTTGGACTTGGTAGTGGACTGATGTATGATACAAGAAATTCAACAACCTATCCCACAATGGGAGAAATAATAAAATTGGAATTCAATGGTTATAATAATTTGTTTGGCAGCGATTACAATTTTATTCAGCTTCAGTTTGTTGTTAGTAAATACTTAAGTTTAGCTGAGAATAATACTTTAGCTATTTCATCGAACTTTATCTATACCGATGATATTGCTCCTTTTCAGAAACTACCGCATCTTGGTGATCAACTCCGTGCTTTTCCTGATGAAATATTTATAAATAAAAAATCGTACACTTTACGTTCTGAATATCGCGTTTTTCCTTTTTCTTCAAAAATACTAAAGCGTTTAGGTTTTGTACTATTTTTTGAATCGGGTGAAGTTGCATCTGAAATTAAGAATTTTAATATTAATAACCTGCGCTGTTCTTATGGAGGAGGTTTAAGATTTTCCGTTTTTACAGAAGATCGCTTTAACTTGCGTTTGGATATTGGTTTTTGCCAGGAGAACAGAAGTTTTGAAATCAGCGGTGGAGAAGCTTTTTGAGAATTTTTCTAATAATAGCTCTCGTCTTTACATTTACATTTCTACAAGCTTTCGAAATGGGTGAAAAACTAACTTTTCAAATTAAGTATGGAATAATAAAAGCTGGTGAAGCAACTCTGCAGATAAATTCTCACGCATATAAGGATTCAGTAGAATGCTACAAAATAGAATCTCTAGCTAAAACGAATTCCTTCTTCGATAATGTTTATAAGGTACGGGATAAAATTGAATCTATCTGGGATAAGAATGACCTTGTCACTCTCAGATTCACCAAGAAACTGCAGGAAGGCTCATACCGTCAGTATAGAATCCACTTCTATTATCCTGAACAGAATTTAACGATATATACAAAATTTGGTCGCAAAACAAAAAGTTTCAAAGAAAAGAAAATTGAAATCCCTGATAACACTCAGGATATTCTAAGTGCGCTTTATTATTTAAGACTACAAGAATTTTCTGTTGGTGATACCATCACGATCAACGTTACTTCTGATGGTAGAAATTATCCTGCTGATGTTCTAATTCATAAAAAAGAAAAGATAAAAACCATTTTTGGTGAAAAGAAATGTTTTGTAGTAGAGCCAATATTAAAAGGTGATGCATCATCAGAAAAAACACAAGATAAAATTATAGTTAAA
>CAZSOM010000053.1:0-8795 GCA_964608295.1 uncultured Candidatus Cloacimonadota bacterium | reverse complement strand
ATATGTGTTATCCAGTACATACGGATTAACTTTAAATTGAGCAATAAGGTCATTTTCAACAAACTCGTAATAGTAAGGATCATCATGATCCGGATCAACATCTCCCCAGCCGCCTTCAGGTGTCGGAAAGTATTTAACAGAATAACGCCATAAGTTTTCACATTGCACAGTTCCAATAATATCGAAAGTGGAGTTTAAGCCTGTGTTATCTTGCGGAGTTGCTATTTCTATAACTGGAGCGTTATTATCTGTGAGAAGAGAATAAACATCCAGAAGACCGTATCCAAAAATTTCATCGAATCCCTCAACTCCGAGGTCTTGGGCAGATGAGATAAGACGTCCTCGTACTTCAGCAAAATCTAATCCGGGTTCAACTGATAGAAGAAGTGCAATAGAAGCACAGACAAAAGGCGCAGCCATAGATGTTCCTGATTGTTCTTTATATAGATCTTCTTCTGTAATATCGTATGTGCTATAAACAAGCTGTCCGGGAGCAACAACATCAAGCTGATGACCATAACTGGAAAATGAAGCACGAGCCTTATATTTATCAACAGCACCCACGGCTAAAGTTGTGGATAATATAGCTGGGTATACTATTTGATGCGAAGTTGTAGCACCTTCATTTCCAGATGCGACAACAATAATGCTGCCCTTATTATAGGCATAATAGCAAGCATCGGCAATGATCTGAGAAAAATTTGTATCACCCCAACTCAGGTTTATTACATCTGCTCCCATATCGGCGGCATAAATAATACCGGAAGCTGCATCGTCATCCTGAAGATAACCACCATCCAAAGTTTTGAAACCAGAACGTACAATTAAAAGTTTTGAATTCCAGGAAATACCGCATACACCTTCTGCATTATTGGAAGTAGCAGAGATTATGCCTGCAATATGAGTTCCATGATTAAGTTCATCATTAGGTTGATTATCCTGTTCAAGGTAATCACCTAGAGCAATACTTCCTAATTCCGGTGCATTCACAAAATCCCAGCCGTGAGTATCATCAATATAGCCATTATTATCATTATCAATTTCATCATCGGGAATTTCATTTTCGTTGATAAAAACATTATCCTGTAGATCAGGATGATCAAAATGAAGACCGGAATCAACAATAGCAACAAGGATCTGTTCATTTCCTGTGGTGTAATCCCAGCTTTGCGGGATATTGCAATTATCATAGTGCAGTTGTTGGTCAGGGAAACCCGGATCATTGGGATGTAAATTAAATGTATTCAGATAATTAGGCTGAATATATTCAATTCCATCAAATTGATAATTCTTGATATTTTCCCAGTCGATGTCATTTTCAAAGCTTGCAATGAAATATTTATTATCACTTTTTGGAAGAATCGATTTTAAATTTCCAACATTTCTCTCGTTAAGAAATTCATCAAAACTTTCTAGACCTATCGTTTTATTATTTACCTGTTTCGTGGATGTTGTTTTGAATATGAGCTGATTGGGAACATATTCCAATCCAATAAGAGATACAGAAATAGCTAAGAATAATATTATAATCTGACCCAGCTTCATAACACCTCCACATTAGAACTTATAAGATAATCCCAGTACATGCACATCGTCAATGTTATATTCAAACGGCACATATGCATAATCAATAGATATTTTTTTCAAATTTATACCAAAACCAGCAGCAAAACTTTCTGCATCAAAATTCAGCTTATATCCAAGTTTGAAATCTAAGATCTTATTAAGTTTTACTTTTGTTCCAAGCACCATTCTTAATGCGTCATCATCAATATGCTTGATCATCTTTATTTCACTGAATAAACCAATTGAATTAATATAGAACCCATGAATTGCTCCAAGTTCAAAAGATATAGGAAGATCAATAGTCTCATTTTCCATGGCAGAAGTTTTCCCTAAATTTTTGATAGCAGCACTAAAATTCAACCCTTTGATCATGGAAAGATATGTATAACCAAGATCGAAAGTATAACCGTAACTTGAGGCAGTGTCGATCTTCTCATAAAGAGCATTTACGTTGATCCCAGTATATTGTGTTGGTGTAATTCGGTAACCGAAGTTTAATGATAAGACGATATCCATAGGATGGAATTCACCAATTAGTTCTCCAGTCTCGGTTCGATTTTCAAGCTTTCCGTAATCCAGGTTTCGATAAGCTACACCAAATGATGTTTTACCATTTGTATTAATGTATCCGGCACTGTTCAATTTTGTGTCGAAAATCCAGTAATTTTGGGCAATTGAGATGGTTCTCTGTTTGCTAAATAAGCCGGCAGTGGGATTTATAATAAAAGCATAAGCTTCACCTGAAGAAAAAGCTCCAGTTCCTGCCAAAGCTGCGCCCTCAGGTCCTGAAGCTATCTTCAGTAATTGAAAACCGTTTTCACCACTAGTTTCTGCAGCGAGAATCATCGCAAAACTCAAGATGATTAGGATCAATAATATTCTATCTATTTTCAACAATTTTACCTCCATTTAAAGATACACTATCTTTCAAATTTTAAAAACAACAACACTATTTCTGTATATCAATTTTTATTTTAAGATCCTTACGTTTCGCATTCAATATTGCAAAATATACACCCGATGCCATATCTGAAGCATTAATATTAATCTTATTATCGAATCCTACTTCACAAGAACTGATGTTTTCATAGATTTTGTTAGCAGCTATGTCAAATATTTTTATTTTCACCTTAACATTCTGATAGGTTGTAATCCGTAAAATTATTGTTTCGGCTGGAATATCAGAATGAAAATTTATTGCTTTATTGAAAGTTAAACTCAAAGGATTCGGATAGAAGTAAGTTTGATCTTTATTAAAAATTTTATTTCCATTTACCACAGATGGTTCCATTGGCATAAGCAATGATGCAGTTCTTTGCAGATTTGCATATTCCACCAGCCAACCTTCCGTATCAAAATCTTCTTGTGTTGCTGTGATACCTGTTTTAAATATTGTTCCATTGTTGGAAGGAATAAAGGCATTTATTCCTGCAGTTGAATAATCTGCGATCAACGGGTAATTTAAACTGCGACTGCCGAAAGAGATATCATAATTTCTGTTTAATTCAAAATCATTAAAATTTATATTATCCCAAATGCAGAATCTGTTGCGTGACATTGTTCCTATAATTTCTTTTTCATCATCATCATCAATATTCAAGGCTATTATACCGGAAGCAATAAAAGAAGAATCTGGATCAGAAAGTACCTCACTTGGTTTGAAGACATCTCCATTTTTGTTGAATACGGCAAATGTATTCTCACCTCCGATCAAAATCTCAGGGAAACCATTATTATCAATATCACTAATTGATGGAATTGAACTTGCATTAAGTGGAATAATTTGGGGGAATCCTTCAAGATAATTTCCAGATGAATCAAAGACATGCAGAGTCGAATCTTTTGCAGTAATGACAAAATCATCTGATTCATCACTATTAATATCTGCAAGAAGCGCAGAAGAAATATTTGGATAAGGTTGATCAATATCTAATTGGAAGGAGGTAGAATTGTAACTTGAGAGAGTGATCTGATGTACTTTCCAATTATCATCAATAAAGAATAGTTTGTTAGCTCTATACATTAAATTGGAGGCAATATGAGCTGTTGTTAATGTATCAATTATCTCGTAATCATTATTTAGGAAAATGATCTCACTAGCGGTTGAATTATTGTCGTGAAGTGGAGCGAATACTCTAATTTCACTGTTTTCGTCTGGATTCACAATTGGAGAAGCTGCCCAACTTCGTTCTTGTTGAAAAAGAATATGTTCCTGATAATTTTCCAGATCATTATCTATTTGGAATAACATTGCAGTACTATTATTAGTAGTTTTAGTTGGAACGAGAATACTTTTTGTTTGTTCATCAAAAGCAAAATAATTACAAACTTGAGAATTGATTAAAACGTTTGCAGGAAAATCAGGATAGAGTTCATCATCTTTCCATAAATACATATTTCCATTCGGCATAAGATAGAACATTTCATTTTCAAGATCACCATCAAAATCTATAGCAGCAGCAGAATAGGGATTTTCTCCGATAAAAAATGCATTGAGTGACCACTCATAACTCACAGAGAAAGTCATCACTGAATCAGAATTGCTTATGTTATGTATTTTTAGAGGAATTCCACCGTAATAACTGTCTGCAATCGGTGTTGAAAAAATTCCATTATGATCGTATCCTCCAAAGTATGTGTTATTTCCTGCTCTATAAGAATCATCTTTTGAACCGTAGAAGCTATCGTATCCATAAAGACGGGAATCCAGGTTTTGTATCCCGTCAGCTTCTTCCAGATCAACTCCCTTATGAGAAGCATCTCCATTTACAGAATGATTTTCAAAATCAGGTGTGAAATTTTCATTAATAACATTTTCATCAATATGCCAGATTAAAAGTCCTGAGCCGTCATTCTCCGGTGCAGCCCCAAATCCAAATCCAGGAAGATAAAAATCCCATTCACTTCCTGCATAGGAATTTTCCATAAAACTGAATTTTGGTTGTCCTGCATAAGCATGTCCTGAAGGATAGACATTTTGACCTGCAATTGTTTCAAAAGTATAGGTAGCAAGAGTGTCTCCGTCAGCATTAATAAAATAACTTCCGTCAGGATTTTGCTGCCTGTTCTCAACCAGGAAATACTCATCTTCAGAAATATTGATCTTATAAAGTTTGGGTGTATCTTCATCATCTGCCATTGGAAAAACTAATGATGAATCTACTATTGATGAATTGATCTCGATAATATTATTATCTTCCCAGCCAAGATAGTAACGTGACCAGGCACAAGGCAAAGGAGGAACGAAGCCATTTGCATTCCAAACACCAGTTCCCATAATGCCAAATCCTCCAATTCCGTAGGAGCGTCCATTTTCTGAATTGTTATCAAAAAGTGTCGGTAAACCGATCTGGTGACCAAATTGATGAGCAAGAACTCCAAATATCCCAAAGATTGGATCTTCATCAGGATTAGAATCAGGCTGCCACTCTGTTTCGGGAATGATCACAAATTCAGTAAGATATAAACCATCGTTTGTCTCGATACCAGGAAAGTCATCGTTTTCTGGATCTAATCCAGCCTGCAGGGAGCGACGAGTGAGAAATGTACTTATTATTTCATCTTCGTTTGTTTCATTTTGATCTGCTTCTTCACCAGCTCCAGCATGAATAATGACAATGGCATCATAATCATTAAAATCTAATTGATCATCAATAAGTTGTACAACTTCCTGAGTGAATAGACAAACTTCAGCAATTTGAGGATCTGTATCCCCATAATATGCCATTGTATGTGAAACCGTAATAATATCATCCCAAACCGTGTAATTGTTTTCTGTGAGTAGATAATTACCATGGGAAGCATCAGCATAAAAAGATGCTAAGTGGAAAAAAAGACGTTCGAAATATTCTTTATCATGGGCAAGTGAATCTGGAAAATCAGGCTCCAGATCAAAAGTTATGTCGCTGAATTCAACCATTATGGCTAAAATATTCTGAGGAAGTTCGTCTCTAAATTGTGAATTTCTTCTACTAAACTTTTCAGAGGGATATTCTTTATAGTTTAAGTTATCAGCTTTTCCTGGTACAGGTGGCATTGAAAACAGAAATGAGTTAATAATACATGCGATAAAAACCATTAGAATTAATCTTTTCATTATTTATCCTGTTTCTACACAAACACCCTCCTATCGTTTAGACAAGAGGGTTTTGAGTTGTTTTAATGTTAAACTTACAATTAATTATGCTTATATTTTTCCAGTTAAAATATCTTTTTCATTACATTTACACATATCCACAAAATCATACTTAGGTGCCCATGTATTAGCTTTGGAATTTCGGGCACGGATAAGTTTAACCTTTTTAATTTCCTGGTTACACTTAGGGCACATAATTTTCCCTTCAGTAGTGATTTCGTGAGCAAGTTTTGCTGCGAATGATCTTGATTTTGGCATCTTACTCTCCTTATAATTCTATTGTTTAAACTCTTTCAATATACTCACCGGTGCGAGTATCGATTCTAACTTTGTCACCAATCTCAATAAAGAATGGCACGGTAATATCTAATCCTGTTCCAGTTGAAGCATTTTTACCGCTCACGGAAGCAGAATTTCCTTTAACATTTGGTTCACAATCTACAATATCCTGAATTACTGTTGTTGGCAATTCAATTCCCAATATGTTCTTATCAGGATCAAACCTCATGACAACGGTCATATTTTCTATAAGAAATTTATCGAGATCTCCGATTATTTCTTTGGGAACCTGCATCTGCTCATAACTTTCAGTGTCCATGAAAACATAGAAAGTGCCATCAAAATAGAGATATTCTTTTTTTTCTTTATCAACCCTAATATCTTCAAGTTTCTCACTGGTTCGGAATGTGTTGTCAATAACTTTACCGGTTTCTACGTTTTTAAGTTTAGTGCGTACGAACGCAGCACCTTTACCAGGCTTAACATGTTGAAATTCAACTACTTCATAAAGACCGTGTTTAAATTTTATGATCAAACCGTTTCTGATCTCAGATGTTCCTACCATACACTCTCCCAAAACCAATTTCACATTCAATCACACAAATATAATCTAACTATATGCAATCGAGAAAGTTAAAAAAAAATAATCGTTTTTTATGGCAAGGAAAATTTACGAATGCCTATTATAATATATATATTATTAATTTCTTATATCGAATATTTTCAGCAATTTCCCTACTATTATTTACAATGCCCTCGCTATGGTGAAAACATAAACCTTATTTACCTGCTTTTCTTTTAAAACAGAAGCGATGGAATTAACCGTTGAGCCTGTTGTAAAGACATCATCCACCAGTAGAATATTTTTGTATTTAATGTCATATTTTTGATTTATCCTAAAAGCCATTGATACATTTTTTCTGCGTTGTTGTTTGTTTAGTTTTGTCTGTGTTTCAGTGAATTTCTTTCTTTTGATCAAGTTAGGTAAGCATTTCCAGTTCATGCCTCTGGAAATTTCACGAGCAATATACTCAGATTGGTTAAACCCACGGGAACGTTTTTTCACTTTATGGAGCGGAACTGGAACAATGTAGTCAATATGATCAAAAGGTTGGAATTTAGTTAGATACTCATGTGAAAGTTTTCCCAGTAATTTAATTATTGATGTCATTTCATTATATTTGAATTCATGTATCAAATTCTGTAAAATATCGTCGTAGCTAAATACAGAGCGTGCTTTATCAAAAATAAATTCATTAGTTTCACACGTTATGCATTTAGTTTCATTTTTTGGTGCACCACAAACTGGACAGATCTCAGTCAGGAATTTTAAAGAACTATAACACTCTGAGCAGATTAAATACTCGCTTTCTAACAAATGTTTATCACAATTTAGGCAGATTCTTGGAAGGAATAGCCCTATGAAGGTTCGAAAGAGGTTCATTTATTCATGCTCCTCATCAACCTCATCTTTATTTTTTCTTTTTGGTTTTACAGCAAAACCCAATTGAAACAAATAAGGTTCGTCAGCTTCCCAGATCATCAAAGCCCAAGAATAAAGAGTACGCAATTTCTTTGAATCATCTTTAAAAATCTCAATTTGTCTTTCAACACTTTCAGCAGAAGTTGAACTACTTTTCATATGCGCTTTTTCATAGATATCTACAGATTTTTCTAAATACGATTCAAGTTTTAAAACAAAATCCTCAGGAAGAAGAACGGGTTCGTTTTGTTCTTTTTGTCTGGAAAATGCTTTTAACATTTTTTTGATAGTATTAACTTTATCGTTTCTATTCCGGGGAAATTTAATATCAATTCCAAAGTTGTGTAATACTTTTAAATTTGATGAATATTTGTTTTTAATCAAACGCTTACACCTTAGATAATATTTAAATGTAACTTCATCAATTTCTTTTAATTCTAAGAAAATATTACCTGTATGACTCTTTTTTTCTTCAACCCTTTTTAATATATTTTGCCACCTATTAAAAGCCGTCATTCCCCAATCAATTATTTCTTGTGGAAGTGACAAATGTCCCGACCAGTCAAGAATATAATTTTTTATAATCTTCAATCTTTCGATTCGAAGAGAATAGGTATCATTTGTAAAATAATTATCTTTGAAAATAGACATAACTCCTCCTTAATACGGCATATTAATCTTGCCGAACAGATAATAAATATCATAAATACATTTACGTGACCTTAATAAGTTTAACGAAATGTAAGTCAAGAATTAATTAATTGTATGATAAATATGGCTACTGGTAATTAGCTATTAAATAATGAGATAAGAAACATTACTAGTTAGTTATCCAGGTGTAAAATAAATACTATGTTGTATTTGACTTTGTTTTTTTTAAGGAATGAATAATTTGTCTGAAAACTCCGTAAAAAATATAAATCATAATCCAAATGATGAAAATAAAATAAGAAAATTTTATTGCTAAAAAAATGCTGATAATTGCTAAAGAAATAAAAAATTTAGATTCTTTTGATAATTTTTTTCCTTTTTCAAGAGGAAGATATTCTATCTTGCTTATCATTAAAATTGAAATAAAAAATGTAGAAATTAGAAGAAAATCAACAATGATTTTTTCATCTTGAAAATATGAATTTAAGATAATAAATGAAGCGATCATTCCGGCAGCTGCTGGAATTGGTAAACCAATAAATGGTTGTTTTTTTGATGTGATCTGATTTTTCAAAGTGAATCTTACTAAGCGATATCCACCACAATAGACATAAAAAATTGAAACTGCAGCTCCTACAATATTAACTTTATTCAATAAACAAGAATATGCTAATATTGCTG
>CAZSOM010000052.1:0-8935 GCA_964608295.1 uncultured Candidatus Cloacimonadota bacterium | reverse complement strand
TGGTGTAGCTATCGGACTTGCCTTGATGGTGAAAAGCGAATTTGCCGGACTTGGAAACGTTATTGAAACAGTGAATGGAGTTAAAGTTACAGCCGGTGATCAGATCGGGACAGTGATCTTAACAACTGTAACTGCAACCTGTATATTCTTTGAAATAATTGGTCCGATACTTACCAGAATCGCTTTAGAAAAAGCTGGTGAGATCAATGTGGAGAAAGAGTAGATTTAAAAACAGTTTTTCCATTTAATTAAGAGAAGTTAGTCAATAATTAAGAAAATAGATGATCTAATAATGATTTAAAATCACTAAATTTATTAGTTCTGTTTTTATAATTTTTGTGATTTATAAAATAACAATTTTTGATATTATTAATATTGTTAAGTTTGTTAGTCAAGTCTTTAAAAATTTGTTCTACTTTTTGTAGTTTTAGTTTTTGACGATCAAATTCATTAGAATTTGTGGATTTACTAAAAGAAATATTTATATTAGATTGGTCTAATTTCTTATCACAATCTTCTATTACAATATCATATTCTTCTTCTTTAGGAGTTGAAATGATTAAACCAAAATGAGTTCGTGAGTATTCATTCTGAGCTCTTAAAATAATCAAAAGGTTTTTGTATTTTACATAGATATCTTTATCAAAATGTTCAGCACCTTCTTCTTCCACTTTAAATCCATCTTTTGTTCTAAAATATATCTTGAAATCTTCTTGAGCTTTTCTATATAGTTTTTGTTATTTTCCCTTTATTTCATTGTAAATTTTAGTAGATGCGTCAAGATTAGATTTTTCGACAGATTTAATTTTACAATTAATATCTTCTAACTTCTTCATTTCGTCTATATTCATATATTTTCTCATTTTGGATAAATAACTAATATTAAATTTTTTAATTTATAAAATTCAATCAATATATTGTTTAATTTTTCAAGAATCCTTTTTCTCTGCAAGCAGAGCCATAAGTCCAATCGTTGCAACGACAATCGTCACAATTTGTACCCACACACGAGATTCGACAATGTGCGAATTTAACCTACTATGACTCCCGAGCCAAGGCATAGTATTCGGTATTTGTCCATAAACAGCTATATAAATGGCTTTTTCATTTGGGGGCAAAAAAAGAAAATGATAACCCATATATTTCTTCAAAATATCACCATCACGTAAAAGTTCACCTTCATAAGGAGGGAATAATCCGCTGATAATTACTATAAATATACCAATGCTTAAGATAATTCGTTGTTTTTTGTTCATTTCTTCTCCTAACATACATTAGGTTGTTTAGATTAATAACATAACATTTACTTTTCTTCAACTCTATCAATTTCAGTTTGTGATTTTTTTTGAAAATATTCAATTTCAGAATTTATTTTCTCAACTTCTTTTTCTAAAAAATACTTAAAGTTCCTTTCATGGTATTTTCGAATGAATAGTTTGTCTTTTTGATCTCTAATACGTACTGTGGCGAGAATTTTTTTTACATTTTCTTGAAATGCAATCATGTATTTTTTTATTATCAAGAAATGTTGTATACATTTCTCAACATTTAACATAAAACTTTCAGGACTCATTGATTTATGAAGTAAAGCATCTCTGTAAAAATCATATAAGTTTAAAATGCCATTTAAATCTGCGTTACATCTTTTAATGTTTTGATTATATGAAAATAAGTCATTTATTAGATCAATATTAATTAACCCGAAAGTAATTTTTTCATCAATGAATAATGATTGCGGTCGATTAGAGGTTATTAAAATTACTCCTTTACTTTTTGCAATCTCTAATTGTGTAACCATTTGGTCTATATTATAAGTATTGCGTTCTAATGCATCTAAATGTTCATTCACTGCACGTTCAATTTTTACAAGTGCTTGATGATTTCTTTCTTTTCTCTCAATCTTACGATTGATAAAGTCCGCTAATCTTAAAAACAGAAAAGCGAAAAAAGCACCAGCAAAAGCTGAAAAGAAAATATCTTTGACTTCAACTGTATTTGCAAGATGAATTACAACCTGAGTTGAATCATTAATAGATGAAGATAAAGAATCTAGCATTATATCCTTTTACAATAAACATCATAAAAAATACACCTAACTATTTATTAACCTGCAAATTTGCTTTATAATACTCAACTCCGAAAGATTCCATTTCCATTTCACATAGATAGAAAGTATTTTCGGAATTTATTTGTCAAATTCTTTCACAAACCCAATCACTTAACCGTATGCTTCAATTCAAGATCAATTCGATCTTTCAAGAATATTTTGATCAATGATTGGTATGGTACATCTCTTTTATTTGCAATCATTTTTATTTCATCTAAAACAAGTTCCGGAAGTCTTAATGAAATAGTTTTGGTTGAAGGTTTTAATTTTGAGAATGTTACTTTTTCTGCTTTCTTCCAATTAATATATTTAGACGAATCTGTATTTGCCCAGAATTCTCTTTCTTCCTTTTCATTTTTGAATTTTGGAATATCTTTATATTTGTTCATTATATGCTTCCTTTTCTTTCTTATTCATATCTCTTGCTGAAATTATTCTAATTAATTTATTTCTAATTGTGAGGACTATAAATAATTGTCGTTCAGTGTCAGTCTTTCCAAGTATGAACCAGCGTTTTTCTGTCTGTGAATGTTTTGAGTCATCTGCAACAAATAATGGCTCATTGAAAAATACCTGTTCGCACTCACTTCGCGTTACTTGATGACGAATCCAGTTTTTCTCAGAATTCCCTTCATCCCAATCAAATCCTTCACAATTCAAAAGTAATTCATTCATATATTTGTATATTTCTGACATATACATGTGGTGTCAATATTTTTTTGTAAATGACAATTATTTCTAACTTAGAGCAATCATTATTTAGCCAAAATGAAAAGTTGTGATATATGAACATCCGCAGATGTCTCCTTCAGAAATTTTTAAATCAGCTTAATATTTCTTTTCACAAACTCAATCACTTTTCTTGCATTAATTTTTGCGTCATTATTTTCAAGTTTAAGTGGAATCACCGTTTGTCCTTCTCTTTTCTCAAGACCGTAAGTGTAGGTTTTATCATAGTAATCTAAAATTATATCGGTGGCTTTATAATAATTTTCGTGTTCGATTGCTTCAATAGCCTGTTGAGTATTTAATCCACCTAATCTACGGGAAATATTATTTATAGAATTTATCAGATCGATTTTACTAAAATTAGCATAATCTTTGATCAACCTGTTAATGCGATTTTCTTTTGAAACTTCAATTTTAATAACTGATGAACTTCTGATCTGATCAAATAATGCATCAGGGATCTTCACTCTTCCGATCATCCTGCTTTCATCTTCCAGCCAGATATTTTTTTCAACATCAAATTTAGTCAATTCTGCTGCCAGGTCATTTTCAAACTGTTGTGTTGTGGGTTGATCATCCTGCCCGAGTGCACCAAAAGCCGAACCTTTGTGATTTGCTAAACCTTCCAGATCCAGCATCTGCTCACTAGTTTTTCCAATTTCTTCCAGGATTTCGGTTTTCCCGCTTCCCGTCATTCCACCGATTACGATAAGCTTATATTTTGTTTCAAAAGAATCTAGTACAAAATTGCGAAATGCTTTATAACCACCTTCCAGCCTATACACTTTTTTTCCGGTAGTTTGAAAGAGTTGTCCCATCCCTTCACTGCGAAAACCACCTCGCCAGCAGTAAATACATATTTCTTGATTTAGAGCTAATTTTTGTAATTCATCAAGATAATGATCGGTTTTTTCAGCAATATATTCCAATGCTTTAGCAATAGCTGTATCACGACTTTCTTGTTTGTATTTTGTGCCGACGATAGCCCGTTCTTCATTAGAGAAAATTGGTATATTCATCGCATTTGTAATATGCCCGTCACTGAATTCCGTAGGAGTGCGAACGTCAATAACAGGCAGATCTTTTGAAACTTTAATGAACTTCTGGATGTTTATTGTCTTCAACCTTTCGACTCCGCCCAGGATGAGATAAACTTCTTCTTTGCAAATATATTATCTGACATTTTCTATTTAATTAGTGCTAATTCTTCTTTAACGAAATTCACCAATTCTTTCACATATTTTGCTGAGAAATCAAATTTGACTCCAGCAGCTTCGTAAAGTTTATCAACTGGAACAGTATAGCCAAGTTTGAGGAAATCTTCATATTTTTTCAAGGCTTTTTCTTTACCGAATTTCTTGTAATTTCGATAAACTGAAAGTGCTCCAAGCTGGCTCATACCATATTCTATGTAATAGAATGGAACTTCGAAAATGTGAAGCTGGAACAGCCAGAGAATTTTCTTGAATTTTTCTACATTTGTCCAGTCCACACCAGTATCATATCTTCTCAAGAGTGAAATAAAATGTTCTTCACGTTCTTCCACAGTATGTTCGGGATTGAGATAGATCCAATGCTGGAAAGCATCAACTATCATGCACCAGGGCAAGAATCCAACAGCTCCTTTGAATTGATCACGTTTAGCTTTTTTGAGATCAGCTTCATCGCTGTAGTATTTATCCCAATGATCCATTGAGAGGAATTCCATTGCCATTGAAGCGAGTTCTGCAACCTCACTGGGTGTTCCCTTGTATGGATCAAGTTTAATATCTTTCGTGGCAAATGTATGCATGGCATGACCTGATTCATGGAGCAGGGTAACAACATTATTGTGTAATCCAACAGCATTCATAAATATAAACGGAGCACCGGTTTCCTGAAGTGGGTAATTGTAGCCGCCAGGTGCTTTTCCTTTCCTATTTTCCAGATCAAGGAATTCGGAGTTTTTCATCATGTTCAATCTTTCTCCAAATTCAGGCTTTATGGTGTGTAAAATGTCAATTCCCTTATCAACAAATTCTTCAATATTATCAAAAGGTTTTAAAATCTTTCCATCCAGATCTACTGATGTATCCCAGGGTTTAACAGATTCAAGTTTCAGAATATTTTTCCGTTCTTCTGTAAATTCTTTCAAGAGTGGAATAACCTCTTTTTCTACAGCATCATGGAATTTTAAAATATCATCTGGTGTGTATGAAAACCTTCCTTTTGCCTGGTGCATATAATCGCGGTAGTTTTCAAATCCTGCATTTTTTGCCTGTTGAACTCGCAGGGTTTTCATCTCATCAAAAAGCTGATTGAACTCATCCCGTTTCTCCATCATTTTTTCCATGCGAAGATTCCAGACTTCTTTTCGTACTTCTCTATCCTGATCTTTCAAAAAAGGAGCAAGTTGAGAAAGAGTTTTTTCCTCACCTTTATATGTTACGGTAAGTTTTGAAAAGATAGACCCATAATTATTGGCTAATTCCTGTTCTTTAACTTGAAGTGGAATATTCTCTTCACGATATAGTTCTATATCATTGGCAATAATTTTATTCAAATGTGCATACTTCTTTTCATCAAGTTCTTTACGGAAAGGACTGTCATAAAATTTCTGATTGAATTTAAAATCATAAGGTTTGGTTTTGGCAATAACTCCTGCATAAAAATCATTGAACTTATTTGAGTATTCTTCATCATCTGCAAAGCGGGTCATATTGATATAGCGCCAAGCCATCTCTTCTGAAAGGATATCGGAAAGTTCGCCAACTTTTTCCATAAAGTTAATAAGTTCATCAGGTGAATTAATACTTACATCTTCCAGATTCTTCATTTCGGTTTCGACATTTCCCCATTTCGTTACATCCAGGTTTTCCGCAAAAAAACTTCTGGGTTT
This sequence comes from uncultured Candidatus Cloacimonadota bacterium, assembly GCA_964608295.1. Lineage (GTDB taxonomy): Bacteria > Cloacimonadota > Cloacimonadia > Cloacimonadales > TCS61 > Tenebribacter. Next base: position 3,221 of record CAZSOM010000052.1, on the reverse strand, counting down.
CTTAACGATCTTTTGATCAGTAAAATTCATACTCATCTCCTTTTGCGATTTTATTTTATGGCTCCGATGTTTTTTTGAAAGTTATTTCTGACAAGCTTTTTTACTAGATTGATCCTGAAACAGGGAAGAGAGGAAAAATTCACTTGACCGAACATCATTTTAAAATAAAAAATCAATTTAAATTACTAGAATACACAGGAAAAAGTTTAAAGGAGTCTGTATGATTAATTCAATTATTGAAAGAGTAAAAAATGATAATGTAAAATTCATCCAATTACAATTTTCTGACCTTTTTGGAATTGTGAAAAGTCTGACCATACCGGTTAAACAACTTCAGGGAGCCTTAGAACATGGTATCTGGTTTGATGGATCATCAATTGAAGGATTTGCCAGGATCTGCGAAAGTGATATGTATCTAAAGCCGGATGTTGATACTTATTCTGTGATTCCCTGGCTGCATTCTGAGTATGGAAATACTGCCAGATTGATCTGTGATATTTATACTCCCGATAACGAACCTTTTGAAGGAGATCCACGTTTTATCTTGAAAAAAGCGATAGCGGAAGCTGCGGAATTGGGATATCAATTCAAAACTGGTCCGGAAATGGAGTTTTTCCTTTTCAAAACTAATAATGGACTCATCCCACTTCCAAATGACCTGGCTGGTTATTTTGATCTAACCACCGATAAGGCATATGACATTCGTCGGGAAATGACAGTTGCATTAGAACAATTTGGCATAGAGATCGAAACAACTCATCATGAAGTTGCTATCGGACAACATGAGATTTCTTTTAAATATGGAGATGCTTTAGCAACTGCAGATAATGCCATGACGTTGCGTTTCGTAGTGAAAGCAATTGCACAGAAACATGATTTGCATGCCACATTTATGCCCAAACCTATCGCCAAAGAAAATGGATCTGGAATGCATGTTCACCAAAGTCTTTATAATCTTAAAACTGGAGAAAATGTTTTTTATAACGATAAAGACAAATATAAACTTTCATCTTTAGCTTATAATTTCATGGCAGGGCAATTGAAACATATTAAAGGTATGAGTGCAATTTTATCCCCAACTGTGAATTCTTACAAACGTTTAGTTCCAGGGTATGAAGCTCCTGTTTATATTTGCTGGGGAAGAACAAATCGTTCTGCTCTTATCCGAATTCCAAGCTCATTCAAAGGGAATCCTAACGCTACACGGGTTGAAATCCGCAGCTCAGACCCCAGTTGTAATATCTACCTAGCATTTGCAGTTATGCTTAAAGCAGGCTTAGAAGGAATTAAAGAAAAAATAAATCCGGAAAAACCATTAGAAGAAGATATATATCTTTTCAGTGATGAAAAACTTGCTGAAATGAAAATTGAAACAATTCCTTCCAATCTCTCTGATGCCTTGTTTTCTATGAAAGAAGACGAATTAGTCAAGCAGACCTTGGGAGAACGAACCTTTAAAAAATACTTGCTGGCAAAGAAAAAAGAATGGGATGAATACAGTATCCAAGTTTCAAATTGGGAAATTGATACATATTTGGTAAAGTATTGATTTAGTTGATTCTAAGAAAATCAGCTTGACGGTATAAGTATGAACAAAAGATTTCAAAAAAAATATTGGAGTGAGTGTGAATTTTCAAGATATAATTCTAAAACTACAGCATTACTGGGCAGAAAATGGCTGTAATATTCTACAGCCTTATGATGAAAATATGGGAGCTGGTACTTTCCACCCTGCAACTTTTTTTGGATCTTTAGGTAAAAAACCTACTTCTATTGCTTATACTCAACCCTGCCGAAGACCCAAAGACGGACGTTATGGTGAAAATCCGAACAGGTATCAACATTATTATCAATTCCAGGTAATAATCAAACCCTCACCAGATGATATTCAAAATCTATATTTAAAAAGTTTACAAGCTATTGGAATTGAAACTGAGAAACATGATATTCGTTTTGTGGAGGATGATTGGGAATCACCAACACTAGGAGCCTGGGGGCTTGGCTGGGAAGTATGGCTAGATGGTATGGAAATTTCTCAATTCACCTATTTTCAGCAAGTGGGAGGAATTGAAGTATTTCCGATCAGTGTGGAACTTACTTATGGCTTAGAACGTTTGGCAATGTACATTCAAGATGTTGATGATTTCAAAGATCTTAGGTGGAACGACACAACAAAATATGGTGAGATCTTCTTTGATAAAGAGGTTGAATTCTCTACATTTAACTTCAAGAACGCAGACGTGAAATCTCTTTTTGAAGTTTTTATTGATCAGGAAAAACAGGTGAAAATGTTACTTGAGAATAAACTGGTCTATCCAGCTTATGATTATTTGCTTAAATCATCGCACACGTTTAATCTTTTAGATGCACGTGGTGTGATTAGCGTGACAGAGCGAGCGGCTTATATAGGTAAGATCAGGTCAATGGCAAAAGAATGTGCGATACTATATATCGAGAAATACGAGGATTAACAACAAAAATGACTAACGATATTGAAAAAAAACAGAATTACATTAAAGAGTTAGAGGTTTTAAATGCCTTTGGTAAATTAAACATTGTTGAAATAAAGGATAAAGAAGATAAATGGAAATTTAAACCGATAAAGCAATATTTAAACAGTCTGCTCTTTGGATCTAAACCTGAAACTGCTTCAGCAGAATTATTAAAAGAAATTGTTAACAGAATATTAAAAATAGAATCTTTTTCAGAAGTTGCTTTAAAGAATGGATTTATTGATTTAGCATTACAAGAAAACATTAAAAATCCTGTGTTAATAGAACTTAAACCAAATTATTTTAAACATGATGAGGAATTAAGGCAAAAAAAGTTTGATTTTGAAAAACATGAAAAACAAATTAAGAAATATTTACAAAACAACAATTATGTTATCTTAACTAATCTTGATAACTCTTTTTTATTCAATCAAGAAAGCTTGTTAAAATATAAACCATTTGCTGAAATTAAATTTACAGAACTTTTAGATAGATATTTAGAATACGATAATTTTTGGGAATCAGTAAGAAGATTAGAGGATGACCAACCTAAACCTGAACTTGAAGCAGATTTTTTCAAAGATTTGAAAAAATGGTATAAGCAGCTTTTATCTGTAAATTTCATTAAAAATGATAAGTTCACTAAAGAAGAATTAATTGTACTATTTTTGAATAAAATAATTTTCATAAAGACTTTGGAAGATTATGGTTTAATATCTTATAAATTTC
>CAZSOM010000051.1:0-9047 GCA_964608295.1 uncultured Candidatus Cloacimonadota bacterium | reverse complement strand
CTTCTCACATGCTGGACGTATCATATTGATGCGCCCGAAACTTTGCGGTTCAATCCGGCAACTGCCGGAATGAACCTGCTTAAATTACAATTAACTCTTCATCCTTCGACTAAATGCTGATTTTTTTGGGAAAAACTCTACGCATTCAACGACATCAGGATGACACAAGCACCGTGTTCATCTATGTTGATCCATGATCCATTTTATTAATACTTCGCAGCCAGTTGACCACAAGCTGCATCAATATCCGTTCCCCTGCTTTTTCTATAAGTAACAGCTGAACTTAATGATCTCATTGAATTAATGAATTTCTCAATCTCATCATCGGAAGGTGTCTTAAATGAGAGATCAGCAACTTCATTCCATTTTATTACGTTTAATTTACAGGATATATCACCCAAAAACTTTAATAATGCTTTTATGTCTTCCCGACCAATATTATACCCTTTGATCATCACATATTCAAAAGTTATACGAAAAGCAGTAGCTTTCCTAAAACTTAAAAGCGTGTTCTTTAAATCTGCCAATGAATATAATTTAGTTATCGGCATCAAGTCTTCTCTTTTCTCTTGAATTGCTGAATTCAAAGAAACTGCCAGTTTCACTTTTAAACCGCTTTCTGCTAATTTTTTAATTCCCGGAATCACGCCACAAGTAGAAATCGTGATTCGTCTTGGACTGAAACTGAAACATTGCTCATGCTGTAAAATTTGAACCGCATTCAAGACATTCGTTAGATTATCTAACGGCTCTCCCATACCCATAAAAACAATATTGGTAAGTTTCTCTTCACCTAATTCTTTAATTGCCAGAAAAACTTGTGAAACAATTTCATAAGTTTCCAGGTTACGTTTTAAGCCTAGCTTGGCTGTTGCACAGAATTTACATTGCCGTGAGCAACCAACTTGCGATGAAATACAAAGTGTGTTTTTCTTTACGTTCGGTATCAAAACCATTTCGATCTTACTTCCATCAGTCAATGAAAGTAAATATTTCACTGTTCCATCGATAGAACTTTTTTTAGTTACGATTTCAGGGATTGAAAAACTAAATTCATTTTGAAGTTTATCTCTCAGGATTTCTGAGAGAGAAGTCATCTCTTTGAAGTTGGATATATGTTTAGAATAGATCCAATTTAGTATTTGTTTTGCCCTGTATTCTTTTTCCCCAAGCTCTAACAAGCACTGGCTCAATTCTTCAGGTAACAGTTCAAGAACGTTTCTTTTCATCACTCTTCTGTTCTATTTCTTTAAATTCTTCTAATGTAACAATGAAGCGTTCATGATCTTCCGCTATCAAATTTATCCGGTTATTATAATAATCGTTCTTCTCTACATACATTTTCTGATCTTTAAATCTAACTACTTGTCCCAGTGCTGGAAAATCCTCTGATTTTTCCAGGTAAAAATCTTCTTCATAATGCAGGCAACAGAGCAATCTACCACATGGACCTGAAATCTTGGAAAGATTACTTAACAAGTTTTGATCTTTAGCCATTTGTATTGTGACCTGGTTGAATTTTCTTAAGAAAGTTACGCAGCAATAGGTTTTCCCACACATCCCTAATCCACCTAATCTTCTTGCGTCTTCCCTGCCTGAAGTTTGATGCAATTCGATCCGAGTTTTAAATTCTGAGGCGAGTTCTCTTACAAAATCTCTGAAATCTATCCTTCCGTCTGCTGAGAAGAAAAAGGTAAGTTTATTGCCATCAAGTTGATATACAGTCTGTAAAAGTTTCATCACAAATGATTGTTTTTTTATCATCTCCAGAAATTTCTTCTCTGTTTCTTTTTCTTTCTTCTTTACGATCTCCAATTGTTTCAGATCAGCTTCAGTCGCAATTCTTTTGATAGATGTGATATCCTTTTCATCAGGTTTTTTTTCACAACTTTTCAACTGAACTGCACAGTTTACAATTCGGGCGATATCTTCGCCGCGTTCAACTTTTACGATGACATCCACATCAGGTTGGATCTCATACTCTTTATTATTCAGATAGTAGCCTTCCCTACCTGTACGGAAAACTACGTTTATGTATTCCTGCATTATTGCTCCATTTATTTCATCCATTTTTTATGAAATTTCTCAATTAGAAATTTGTTCAGAGATCATGCTGTAAAGATCTCTTTCTGCTTGAGTAAATTCCAGTTTTCGTCTTCTTTTTACAGCTTCTGCAATCTTGCAGAATTTTTCAAACTCTTGTTCAACCAGGGTTTTCATGAATCCCCAGCGGAAGGATGGAACATGATTTATTATCATATCACTTCCCACCACGTTACAACCTACTCCAATTACAGTTCCAGTGTTAATTGTGCAGTTAATTCCAGTTTTGGAATGATCCCCGATCACAGCACCTACAAATTGACAACCTGTATCAACTTTCTTTTGCTTAGGATAAAAGTATAAAGGAATAGGTAGATAATCATTCCGCAGATCACTATTATTTGTATCTGCGCCCAGATTAATCCATTCACCAAGATAACTGTGTCCCAAGAATCCATCGTGCTGTTTATTGGAATATCCTTGAAAAATTGTTTCCTCAACTTCACCACCGATCTTACAATCTGGACCTATTGAAGTTCCTTCGTAAATCTTTGCACCGACCTTAATGGTTGATCCTTTTCCAATGTAAGCTGGACCTATGATCACCGCATTTGCCATAATAGTAACACTTTCATCCAGTACAACCGGACCTTCAGTTGCATCGATCACAACTCCAGGTTTAATTGAAGTTCCCTCACCGATCCACACATTATAAGGATTTATTACAGTAGTTCCCAGTTCTGTCTCAAAATAGTTATCCTTATCGTAGAAAACTTCGTTAAAATCACGCTTTATGTATCCTGAATTTTCTTCAATCAGCTCCCATAAAAATTCCCAGCATTTTAGATCTTTATTTTCATTCTTTTTCAGATTGGAAAAGAGATCAGTCAAATTCTCAGCATTGATCTCATTTGCTTTGGGAGTACACTTAGCAGCTAAAACAGTATCACCATTAACAATACTTTCATTAAGCTGTAATGCTAATATCAAGTTCTTTGTATTTTCATCAATTTTGAGTCGGCTATTTATAAAGATGGTCACATCAGTAGATAATTCATTTATTTTCCATTCACTGTGTCGTTCTTTATAAATTGCTTCTAGTTCAGCGGAAACAATGATATTGGTTTCAGATAGTTCAAAATAATAGGAAATTCTTTGTCGTAATTTGAGTATTCCAACTCTTAGATCACCTGTTGAACGTGTTAATGTGATCGGAAAGAAATTACTCCGTTTCTCATCATCGAAAATTACAAAGATCATTGTTACTCCAATTTATTTTTGAAGATCAATAATTTTGGGTTGAACTTCTTTAAACTTAGGCATAGCCATGCCTATATTTGCATTTATGTAAGTAGGATCACAAACCATAAAATTTGTAGCATTATACATAACTTTATCCCCACTTAGTTCGTTTTGGAAATGAACAGCAGTAGAGATATGACCCGGATAATCCAAACCTATTACATTCAGATCTAAAATATTGCTGATCAGATAGGCAAAGATAATTGATCTATCCTCACAATCGGAATAAGGATAGAATAGCGTCTCATCGGAAAATAAACTCTTCTCAGTTCCAAATTGATCACCATCTGTTTTATATTGGAAAGCTGTTTGCACAAACCTTAAGAGGATATTTGCAGCATCAGCTTCAGTTCTGCCTTCCAATATCGGTTTTAATCCAACAGTAAGAGAATATGTAGCCTCATCCGAAAGCGGAGCTTTGAAATATACTTCCAAGTCTGTTTGCGGATAGTTTTTAAAATATTCTGCCGTTGTTTGATTATAAGTAACAGGAATTGAATATTCCTGATCTTCATATTTGAACTTCAATTCTTTTTCAATTAGTGTACTTTTCACTTTTGGAGAATCTTTTATACTCAAATCTATTAGATCATCAGCATTAGGATATTTCCCATCATATGTATTTATAGAAATATTGAGTTGCTGCTTTTTATCAAAAGACAAAGTATAGAATTTTTTGTCATCTATAACTACATAAGAAACACCATAGATCGAGTTTTTACATGGAAGAAGAAGATATACATTATCTTCGGCATATCCTACTTTAGCTTCATAACCTGATTTGGTAAGCATGAACCACAAGAGAAGTCTGGCAAGATTCTCAGAATCACCTGAAACTTCTTTTGTGATCTCGTTTAGTAATAAACAAAATCCCCAGTCATTCAATTTGAGTTGTTCTCTATAATCTTTCGTTTGTGCAAAAAGAGTTGTGTGATCAATATTACTGATCGAATACCAAAAGTCAGCAATACTTTTTTCATTGATCGGAGTTTGTAATTCTATATCAATTTTAGACTGATAATTCAATTCTAACGGGAGTCCTAGATAGTTTATATTTATTCTCGGATCTTCTGTGAGTTCAACTGTGACAAGACAGTCTTTTTGTTCCTTTTCCTCAATCTGCATTTTGGGAGGAACTTTAATTTCTTTTATCTTGTTAGTTACTTCGATTTGCTCGATCCTTTTAGGTTCTACTTCTGGGATCTCCACTGGTTTTGGGATTGTATCCACCTTGTTTGCTTTGAATGTTTCAAACTCCCACCAATTATTTTCCAGGAAATCTGCAAAAGCTTTATCCTGTTCACTAATGAATTTTTTCATTTCTAATTCTTGTTGGGATTTCCATGCCTCATAATCATCTTGTCCGAATAAAGACGATAATATTAAAATACAAAAAACAGTAAGTAAAATTCTTTTAAATAAATTCATAATAACCTCCCCTTTGTTACTTTTTCCAAGAAAAAATATTTAATCCACCCATCACTGCAATAGCAATGATGTAAACTGGTTGCACTATTAACCAAACTGGATAAAACATCAACTTTTTTTTATTCTCCCCAAATACTTTATAACCCAACTTTAAGAAAATGAGTTCAAAGAGCACCCTTACAAGAAGAAAGCCAACTCCCAATTGCCAGTAATTAAATAAAATAATGATCGGTAGAAAGGTGACGAAAAACACACTAACCAGGTAAATGAAAAATTCAGGATTAAGTAATACCTGCCATTTCATATTAGATGTCCATCTGCTTCGCTGACTAAGAAATGTCCCAGTATTCTTGATTGGTTGAGTATAGACAAAGCTGTGATCAGTGAAAGCAAACTTTACTTTCATTCCACTCTTTCTAAATAACTGCATTAGATTCACATCATCACCTGAGATGAGATGTTTGATCTTTTCAAACCCGCCAACTATGTTAAATGCTTCTTTTTTATATGCAATATTCTGACCCGAGCATGAGAAATACTTACCTGATGAAATAGCGCCAGCTGCTGCCATAAACATCGCTAAAAAATCGAAATGCTCAAATTTCTGTATGAAACCTGTTTTGACCCAATCAACTAACTTTGTTCGTGAGTATCCGATAACCATTTCATTATCATCAAAACAGGAAACCATAGATTCTATCCAGTATTTTCCAACCTGGCAATCTGCATCCGTTGAAAGAATAATTTCTCCTTCTGCCATTTTAATTGCTTGAGTAAGAGCATTCTTCTTGGGAGAAATCGCACTCTCCCTGCCGCTCACTTCTACCAACTTGATCATATTCCATTTCTGGGAAAACTTCTCCACAATAGAAACCGTCCCATCAGTTGAACCGTCGTTGGCAATTATGATCTGATATTGATCATGTGAATAGGACTGATTCACCAATGTTGTAAGTAATCGGGCTATGTTTTTCTCTTCATTCCTGGCCGCAACAACAACTGAGATAAAAGGTTTAGATTTGCTGTAATCATCATTCCTGTTCTTTAATCCAATATAAAATAAATATAGATAATAAAGATAGATCAATAGAGAAACAGATGTTATGATATATATTATATTAAAGATCACCTTTCTCTCTTTATTATTGAATCTATAAGTTTATCCAGTTCGTTTTGAGTATCAAGTGCAGGATTCAACCAGTCAGGTCCTTTCCAGAGAAGGCTGTCGGGTCTTTCTACTATAGTTTGCTTTTGGATGATCAAAGCACCTCTTAAGTCGATAGGATCAGGTTCATGCCTGGGAGCCACCTCCATATATTCTGGTCTTGCAGTATCAGGATAAGTGGGTTCCAAAATGATTGAATCAGGCCATACATAGGCAATACCTCCCATATCAACAACCAGTGAATCCATATCATGCTCACGATAAAACGTTGGCAGGAAATTGTAATTTAAGCTGTCACTGAGTGGGGTTGGTTCTGTTCCTGCAATAAAAATCTCCTGCATTGTTTCTTCATAATTGTTTTTGGGAAGTAGTCCGGTTTCTTTGGAAATCTCTATAGTAACAATTCCTTCAGGCTTTGTAAATTGAAGCTCATCACCGTTTACGATTGGTTCTCCCTTACTATCTTTTGGAGAATCCAAATAGACTGCTTTTTTCATGATATAAGGCCAGGATGGAAGGGCAGCAGTTGCACCTGACTGTCCTCTTCCAAGAGTTGAATTATCATCAAAACCAACCCAGATCCCTGTTACTAATTTCTTATTGTAACCAATAAACCAGGCATCTCGGAAATCATCTGTAGTACCGGTTTTTCCAGCAGCATTCCATTTATAGCTTATTGAGCCTAATGTCTTATAACCCGATTGCCAGCGGATTCCCACTCCTGTACCATCTTCACAAACAGATTTCATCAAACTAGCCATGATATAGGCAGCTTGTTCATTAATCACCCGAATTTTTTCCGGTTCATTTGTTTTTAGGATCTTCCCATATTTATTCTCTACCCTTCTTATATAGATCGGCTTCACACGTTCTCCCCCGTTTGGGAAAGTTGTGTAAGCTGAGATTAATTCAAATGGTTTAACTTCCATACTTCCCACAGAAAGAGTATAAAATGGATAAATTGGCGTGGTTATGCCAAATCGTGCTGAATATTCCATAACCTTACGAGGTCCAATATCATATATTGTTTTAGCTGCGAATACATTTCTAGATTTCTTTAATCCAACCCGTAACCTGGTATATCCGAAATACTGGTTTGAATAATTTCTAGGACTCCAAAAGAGTGTATCACTTTGAATAAAGCTAAAAGGTTCATCTTTGATTATTGTAGCTGGGTTGTAACCGTTTACAATGGCTGCAGAATACATGATCGGCTTAAAGGAAGAACCGGGTTGACGGATTGACTGCATCACACGATTCAATTTACTATGATTGAAATTCCTACCACCGATCATCACCCGTACATAACCAGTTTCCGGTTCAATTGAAAATACACTTCCCTGAACATAAGGTGTGACAATATTTATTGTATCAACCGGGAAATCATCATATTTAAATTCATAATCATTTTTATTCTCAAATTTTCGAAGATTCATATTCAAAACGGAATCCGCATATTCCTGGAGATCCATATCAAGAGCTGTATAGATTTTGAGACCACCTGTGAAAAGTTGAGTTGTGCCAAATTCACGTTCTAATCGTCGCCTGATGAATTCAATAAAATAATCTTTTGCTCCGAAATTTCCGGTTGGTTCAAAAAGATCCAACTCGGTAGCACGGGCTTCAGCATATTCCTCTTCAGTAATTACCTTTTCTTCAAACATCCGCCTGAGCACTATGTTTCTGCGTCGAATAGCACGTTCCGGATGTCGGAAAGGATAATAGGCGCTTGGTAACTGCGGCATTCCAATTAAAAGGGCCGCTTCCGGTATTGAAAGATCTTTGGCATCTTTACCAAAATATTTTTTTGCTCCTACCTCGATACCGTATAATCCAGGTCCGAAGGGAGATTTATTGAGATACATTTCTAATATTTCATCTTTAGAAAAATTTCTTTCAATGCGGATAGCCAGGATAAGCTCTTTGATCTTGCGAGGTATTTGTTTATCAAGTGAGAGGAACATGTTCCTAGCCAGCTGCTGGGTTATCGTGCTGGCTCCCTGTGAAAAATCTCCTTTACTCAGATCAATAAGAATTGCCCGGATAAGACCTAATTGATCCATTCCCCAGTGTTTATAAAAAGTCTTATCTTCCACTGCGATAATCCCTTTTGTGAGATATTCAGGAAGCTCCTGCAGATGCGTTAATTGCCTTTTCTCCACATAAAAAATGTGGATTAAATTATCATTACGGTCATATACTTCGGACCCAATTTTCATCTCATAACTTTGCAATTCTGAGAGTGGCGGTAATTCTCTACTATAATATCGGAAGAGACCAAAGCCTATTCCCATAAAAAATACGATAACTAAAACAATAATGAATAAATACTTAACTACTTTTTGTTTTATAATTTCCATTTAACCTATCCAGAAATAATTTTGCAATATAACCAATAACAATTCCAGTAACTATTCCCATTATGATTAGAAGCGGCGTCAAATAAAATATTGTATTTTCTTTTATCAGAATGAATCGGACAACAACTATTTGAACCAGGTTATGCGATACTGCTCCTAAAATACTTAAACCAATTATACTAAAATTGATTTTACTTCTCAGGAATAATGTCATAACGCAAAGTGATACAACACTGCCACACAAAGATAGTAGAGTGGTAGGACTTAACAGTAAGCCGCTTAAAAATCCACCGGCAATCGTCTTACCGATAACCACCAGGAAGGCATATCGAAGATTTCCTGAAACTAGCAATAACAGTACAACTACGTTAGCTAAACCTAATTTCATAAAAGGAAAAGGTTTGGGAACAAAACTTTCCACCACATAGATAGCAATAGCAAAAGCTGTGAAAAAAGCCAGGTGGATCAATCTTAGATCAGTAAGATCTAATTTATAATGTTCTTTAACAATTATATTATCTTTCATAAACAAATGCGGGATTCCCTGAAATTACTGGAAAACCCGCATAATTTTAATTCTTTTGTGCTATTTATTTGCTTTCTCGAATTCGAGCATAAATTTTGACAAAGCCTTTGCTGATTCCATTGGCAGTGAATTATAAACAGATGCTCTACAACCACCCACACTTCTATGCCCTTTCAAATTCAACATTTTATTAGCAGTAGATTCTGCGATGAATTTCTTTTCC
>CAZSOM010000050.1:0-9128 GCA_964608295.1 uncultured Candidatus Cloacimonadota bacterium | reverse complement strand
ACCAAAACCATTATCAGATCTTAATAATTGCTTTATCATTAAAATGCCGTCCCAGTAGCAAACATCTTTGGATTATCTGCTACTTCTTCAGCTACTTTTCTATCGAGAAAACCATTCATTACATGATTATATAATGATTGATCCTTAGACTGCATTCCCTCCTTATTTCCAGATTGAATTACAGAAGGAATTTGATATGTCTTTTCTTCACGAATAAGATTCTTAACCGCATTATTGGCGATCATAATCTCAAGAGCAGGAATTCTATCGCTTTCGTCTTTCATTGGAAGCAGAGTTTGCGCGATAACTGCCTGAAGTGATTCTGAAAGCATGGAACGAACTTGAGCCTGTTGTTCTCTTGGGAACATATCAATTATCCTGTCGATAGATTTTGTAGCACTGCTTGTATGCAATGTAGCAAGTACTAAGTGACCAGTTTCTGCCGCAGTTAATGCCAAAGAGACTGTTTCCAGGTCACGCATCTCTCCCACAAGAATTACATCTGGATCTTCACGCAATGCAGAACGCAGTGCTACCTTGAAAGACCAGGTATCGTGACCCACTTCTCGTTGATTAACGAGGGAATTCTTGCTTCTATGCATAAATTCAATAGGGTCTTCAATTGTGATAATGTGACAATGTTTATGATCGTTTATATAATCAACCATTGTAGAAAGTGTAGTAGATTTACCACTACCTGTAGGTCCTGTCACTAATACTAAACCACGTTGTCTCATAGAAAGTCTTGCCAGAATTTCCGGAAGATGGAGATCATCAAAGTCTTTTATGGCATTGGGAATAACTCGAAAAGCAACACCTAATCCATTTACTTGATGAAAAGCATTAACACGGAAACGTGTCTCATCGTCTAATTTTGTAGAAAAGTCAATTTCCAATTTTTCTTTAAAAATTGTTATCTGTGAATTATTCATAGTACTATAAATTAACTCTTGAACTTCCTTCTCGTTTTGCACTGGTAAATTGAGTTTTTTCATCTGCCCCAAAACTCTGATCATGGGTACAGAACCAGCACTAATGTGCAGGTCAGATGCTCCAGCATCTGAAGTAAATTGCAATAATTCCCTAACTGTCAAAAGATAGCCTCCTCAAAAATTTAGTAATTAGTCGAGGAGTTCTTCTTCTTCGTTATCCTCGTCATCAAGTCCATAGCCATGATAAGATGCATCCTCTACATCATACCAAACTTGTTTTCCCTCACCTGCAGGAAAATCTGCTGTTGAAGTTGCCATATATTTCTTTGGCGGATTACCAACAATTTCAAATTCCCAGTTCTTTTCAGTTCTGTTTCCCAGGTTAGTATCTTTCAAAGCAGATTCAATATCATAATCTGTGGTTGATCCATAAGTTTGATAATGAACTCTGTAAGTTTGACGCAAAGCTGCAATTGCAGACTGAGCTTCTGTTGATCTTGCCTGGTTAACATACTTCATGTAGATTGGAACTGCGATAGCTGCCAAAATAGCTATAATCACAACAACAACTAACAATTCAATAAGACTAAATCCTTTTTGGGTTTGTAATTTTTTTAACATAATACGTCCTCCTATTATTTTCTTCTTTTTTAAAAGCAACTTTCGTTCCGAGAAATTTATTCATTTCATTTTGTGCAAGTAAAAATTAAAATATTCAAATATTTATCTCGTTGTTATTATTATTTTTAAGAATTTGGATTGATTTGAGCTGATCGTTTTACATATGTTGCCATATTTAATAAAGCTCTGATTAACACAAAAGGTTCATCCGTTTTTTCCCCAGATGAACCTTTTGTTATTTATAAAATATTACTTCAAGAGAAGCATCCGTTTTGTACCGATCACTTTATCATTAGTACTTAAGCGATAGAAATAGACACCGGATGAAACAGGTTTGTTATTATGATCAGTTCCCTGCCAGGTCACAACATGTTCTCCAACTTCCATCTCACAATTTAATAAAGTTTTCACCTTTTGACCTCTCATATTGAAAATACTAAGCGTAACATTGGGTGAAGCTTCTGCTAAACTGAATGAAATAGTCGTGATTGGATTGAAGGGATTAGGATAGTTTCCGCTAAGTTGTGTATCCAACTCAGGAATCTCTTCTGCAGTAGCTGATGTCTTTTGGATAAGTGCTGAGAAGGCAGGTAGTGATTCTACACCATTTGTATAAACAGATCTTATGGCAAATTGATAAGTAGCATTTTGGAGATTCACCCAATTAAGATCAACATAAGCTGTATCCACAGTATTTTCTTCGATAAGATCCCAACTGCCAGGATCGTTGTGTTGAGATTCATAGAATCTGTAAACATTATAGGATTCCAATTCTCTACTTTCGATTGGCTCAGTCTTAATTTTATTTTCAGGTACATACATACTTTCTGCAAGCATATTTCCCATATTGATACCATAAGCTCGGATCATGAGATTACGCTCGTAATTAGGTCCGTATGAACCAACATCGATCCAACTGCCTGGCAATGTCCAATTTTCCTTACAAAATTGTGTTCCTGACTGGAATTCCCATGGTTCATCCACTCCATCGTCCATACCAATTGATGTATATTCATTAGGAGTGGAAATTCCTACAAAGAAACCTTCATAAGCTTCTACAGGGGCTGGCAAATAATAAATATTCCATTCATCATCAACATTATCAACATAACCTGATTCGTATATAATTACACCAGTATCAGGTTGATTCTCATCATCCAACCCAAAGAGATAAAGTTTAGCCTGTGCATGGGAACCATACTCCGAGCTAAGATACCAATGTATCTTCTGAACTATAGAAATATTCGGATGAACTGAACCAAATACTGCGTTTGGTGGTGTTGTATTAAAACCTGTTTGGAAATCGAAATCTCCATCATCATAGCGGAATTCACCACCACCTTGACCGGGTGAACTCCAGAAGAGAGAAACCTCAGTTCCTTCCGGATTCTGTACTGCTTGAACATTTCCTGGTGGATAAGCTATCTCGTTTACGGTTATAGTACCCAGATCTAAAGCTGTGTTCTCAACTGTTATTTCACTCATGTAGTTATCATAATCATCATGAGTAATGGTTAAATTATATGTAATATTAGTGTAGACTTCCTCAATAACAAAATCACCGTTTGCATCAGTAATTGTTTGATAATTTTCAAACCCGGAAATTTCTACAGTTGCATTCTCCAAACCGACTCCCGGATTATCACTTCCAACCACATGACCGGAAACAGGAACTGCTCCCAGAGGAATCAAGTTGAAATTAACCTGGTTTGTTTCGTCTTCCAAGACTTCTTCAGTAATAGTTTGAGGAGAATAGCCCAAGATGTATGCTGTAAAATCATGCATTCCTGCGATTACATTTCCAAAATGATAATAACCTTCGTCATCGGTGTAGGTTACTGTTTGAGTCTCTTCTATTGTCACAGAAGCCCCTTCAATCGGATTACTCAAATCATCATAAACATATCCTTCCACTTCTCCCATTGCGCCCAGGAAGAATGTAAATTTTGTATTTGCAAATTTCTCGAAAGTATAACTTGAATCTGGTGGACTTGCAGGATCAAATATTTCATCATCATCTCTCTGATAACGTGTTCGATCTATATAATCAAGTGTTTCATCATGAATGAAATAATCAGTTGATCCATAATTTAGTAATTCCATTGGGCGGAAAGCCATGACAACCAAATTACTACCATTGTAAAAATAGGGAGTTGTAAGCTGGATTAATATATCATTCGTTCCTTGAGGATAAGAAACAGTACCATTGAAAACTTCTGTCAACGATGTTGACGGTATCCAGCCATCTGTTAAATTTGTTTGTGTTGTCTCTCCTATCCAGAGTGCAGTTGGTTTATTGAGGATACCTGTTGATGTGAAATCATTATAATATGTAAGCGCTGTTATCATTCCTTGCGCACCTGCTAACTCATCGGCAAAATAGATTGTTTCAGTGAGACTATTTTTATGTTGAAAGCTAATTGGTGTTCTATTATTGGTTTCAGTTCCATCTCCAACTGAGATCTCCATTATACCTTGTGGATATATTAGAATTTCAAGATTATTAGTGTTATCATTATTTAGATTTTCGTCTCCAGCTAATACAACCTGTCCATACAGATAAGTGGTTCCTGCTGGCTGATTGGCAGGAATATCCCAGATCATATTATGTGTAACACTTTCACTTGGAGCAATTGCCTGACTAACATCGAGTGATGCCACTTCTTCACCACCTTGTTTGAAAAGTTTAACTGTATAGTTGCTTTGAGGATTATTTCCAACATTTTTTAATTCAATTGAATATGCTTCTGTGTTACCAGCATTTACTATCGTGTTACCAGAAATAGTTTGTCCAGCAAGATCATTATCGTAAACGGTTGGATTACCTGTGATGAGAATATCATCAAGGCAGACACCATAACCGTACCCATCTATTCCTTCAAAGGCAACATAGTAAGTTGTACTAGGATTTGGAAGAATGATACTTCTTTCAGTCCATGCAGGTGTGTCTTCTATAAAAGATTCGATCAAAGTCCAGGTACCACCTGATGAATTCTTATAATACACGTGCAATTCATCTTGATCACCTACCCAATTAACCTGAGCATGCCAAAATGTAAGTTCACCATCATTTGCTGTTCCCAAATTTATCTCTGGAGTAATTAGTTTAGTTGAATTATCGGTAGTTATGTGTGTAAATGCAGCATTGTAGCTACCCGTATGAGCTGTGAGAGGATTACTGGGAGTACCTGCTCCACCATTTTGATAAATCCAATCATTATCTCCAACCACATATTCTTGAGACCAACCAGCTGGAATTGTACCGCCTTCAAATCCTTCCATAACTAAAAGTCCTTCATCAGCTATCAGCACAGAATTTGAAATTACTGTTTCACCTAGTCCGAGTGAATTATACGGCTGCACAGAATACCAGTAATTCCCAGATGCAGGAATTGTGTCATCAATATATTCAGTTGCTTCACCAACTAGACTGATAGTTGCTCCATCTGATCTTTCTATACTGTATCCATCAATATCATTCAGCACACCTCCGTTCAATCCAGTGGTGGGGTTGATCCAGGTTAGCGTACCAGAGAGTTCCCCCGGTGAAGATTGAACTAATGTTAAATTTGAAACAACTGCAGGTGCATCTTCTCCCACAAAAATTGTCTCAAGCACCGGAACTCCATTTCCTGAGGAATTTGATCCATAAATCGTGTACGTATAAAAGCCATTATCAAGAGTAAAATCTGTATAATCTCCAGGTCCACCAATAACAGGAGCAGTATCTGTATAAATTAGTATTTCATCTCTATAAACTAACATTTCTGTTAATTCTGTTAGAGTATTCCCCTCCACATCAACAGCTGGACAGATCCAACTGATATCAGTAGATAAAGATCCGGTAGGATCAGGTGTAACAATTACGCTCGTTGGAGCTGCAGGAGCCGTGAGCGCTACAGCTATTTCAGCAGAAACAGAAACATTGTCAATAGCCCACCACCAGTCCCAACCTGGTTGAACAGAATGGAAACGAATATATACAGATGATTCGAGAGAAGCTATGTTAGAAATATCTATAATTTCATGAGTTTCTCTTACTGAATCACCTGGATATGTAAGTACATTAGTCCAATTGCTACCATCCACACTAACATCTACATAGCAAATATCATCAGTATCTAAAGCTCGGAAGTCTGAATCGAATTCTAAAAATATATCATCATAAATTGCTAAGTTCAAAGGTGTTGTAAGTACTATTGTGCAATCTGTAGAATTTCCAGAACCAGCCTCATCTGCATCAGCAACACAAATATTACCGATAGATGTTGTAGGCATAGTATATGTATTGGGAAAGGGTTCTCCGTAAATGAGCCATTCACCAGTGCCACTATTGATGATCGAATCCCAATTGCCTAAACCAGCTTCAAAATCATCAAAGAAAAGTACTTCGGCATTTAAGAAAGTAGCCAAAATCATAAACATAATAAAAATCAATTTTTTCATTTATTTCTCCTATTATTAATTAATTTTGTATATTGTGATGCAAATCCCATTCCATTAGAAATAATTAAATTTGCATAATTATTACACGAGCCGTGATGATCGTTTTGTGTCAAGTAGTTATCAGAAAGGTTTGAATCCATAATTATTTGTATAACTTCTCGAATTTGGTAAAATAAAAACGCTCCGAAAATCCGGAGCGTTTTATGATAATTAATTTAATATCAATTATTTCATTAAGATCATCTTCTTAGTTTCTTCGAGATTATCAGTTCTGAGTTTATAGAAATATATTCCGGAAGAGACAGGTTTATTTACTTCATCAGTTCCATCCCAAACAACTGAAGATTGAGAATTTAAGATTGGAAATTGTCTTATTTTCTGACCTTTCAGATTATAAATTACCAATTTGGTGTTCTCAGAAATTTCGGTGTTTAATGAGAAAGAAATCGTTGTAGTTGGATTGAAAGGATTAGGATAATTTGAGAGAAGAAGATCATTATTAGGAGAGATTGTATTGTCATCAGAGTCAAGAGTTCCATAAGTTATTGTATATCTATGATAGTTTTCCCAATTTCTTGCACCAAACCATCTTTGAGTAAGAAGTTCTGTCATAAATCCATCAGCATTGTAAGTAGAAAATTTCCATTCAAAATTAATCCAGGAATCGATCCATTCCTGCTCATAATCTTCAATTTCATGCCAATCGACATCATAGGTATATTGACTATATCGTTGATTATTCCAGTTAACAAGATCCCAACCCTGCTCTAAACGGTCGGCAGGATGATAATTTCCTTCTAATGTGTAAGTTATTTTTCCACTCCAAATCCATTCAGAATTGTTTTCCCAAGCTTCTTCTAGAATTTCCTCCAGGAATAAACCATCATAAGTATAGGTTCTCTGATCAGAATTTCCCCAGACTTCACCTACCATATCCCAAACCTCATTTAATTCGTAAGTTGGATTATCGTCAGTGTTATATGTCATTGTAAATCTTGACCTATTCATCCATTCTGTACCGAACCACATCTGGTTTAGCATTTCGAGCATATTCCAGTTAGTATCATAGGTAAAAGTCATGATTAACATATCCGTCCAGGTTTCTAAAGTTGGTTCCCATATTTGGTACAACGTTTCAACAGGGTAGCCCTCCACATTATTTGTCATCAACATTTTTACGCCATTTTCCCACTCTCCAACTAACCAAGCTTGTCCCAGCATTTCGATAGCAAAGCCATTACCATCATAAGTATAAACTTCCCTACTTACATATTCCCAGGCTTCGTTTGTCCATTCTTCATGAAGAACTTCCAGCATATATAAATCCCTAAGATCACGAATATGAGAAGTCATTTCCCTGGAAAATTCTCCCCATTCTTCATTTGTTAATTCAGCAAAATTTTGCTGAAGATTCAATTCGGTATTTGCAAAGAGAGCTGTAAACACCAGTAATACACATAAAATTAAAACATTTTTTTTCATTTGCTCCTCCTTAGTTTTCTTTAATCTTACTTTTGTTACTTTTTTTTTAATTCCTTTTTCAAGGTATGTTGATATTCAAAACAATTGAAGTTCTGAGATTTTATTATTGGAATAAGAAGAATTAATAAAATCAAAATCCCACACTTCTTTATTTTGGTAGAACAAAAAGAGTTAGATATTTTCTGATGTCAAATTATTTTTATAAATATTTCCCACTGTTAATTATTATGTATTAATTTTATTGTTAAGAATTAAAATAAAACTAACTTCATTCTATGATGAATTTTAAATTGTAAATTTCAATTGGCAACAATTGTTTTATTTGACATCATATTCAATTCTAATAATTCTTAACAGAAAGTTGAACTAATTCATTATTGAAGAGGAAGAGAAATTGAAAAAAGCATTACTAATTTTATTTTTGATTATTTTGATCATAATAGTTTTTAAATTAATTGTGAAAGATAAGACTAACATTGAACCGGATGGATTTATGAGTAACGAAAATTCTGCCGAAGTAGCATATAAAAACTGGAAAATGTACACTGACTCTAAAGGTGGTTATAAATTAAAATATCCTTCTAACTGGATGCTGGAAGATGGCGGTGATAATGAGATGATCAGAGCTAATATTGCCAAGGATACTTCCGTTGGTCTGCAAATAAGAATGCTAGAAAATAAAAATCTGGATTTCGATGATTTTGCAGAACAATATCTTTTAAAATTTGAAAATGAGATGACAACCCACTGGAATGGATCTATCAGACAAGTCTCTTCCAGATCATCTTTTATAAGTGATGTGTATTCCAATCGAACTGCTTTTGAGTTTTCTAGAACTGATAGTGAAAGATGGTATTTAATCGAATATATCTGGCAGAAAGATGAAAAAATTATTACTTTTCAATGTGGAATTATGTATGAAAAACTGATTAAATTTGAACTGATTCTAGATTCAATTGCTGATAGTTTTGAGTTTACAGATTAAATTTACTCTACAACTTTATAACCTGCTTTTGTAATTGCATCTTTCACTTCATCAGAATGATAATAACTTTACAAACCTATTTAAATCACAAAGCAGATTTTGATGTTACCGTTTAGGTTAGCAACAATTGTTTTATTTGATATGATAACTTATTGCAAAATCCTTTGTAAATAATTAATCAACTTAAATTCAATTGTTAATAATACTGGATTTGTAGAATAGTTTATTCATCAATTTTATTAAATCTGTTTTCTGTTGAAACTTAAGAAGTTTTACTCTTGATTATGAGTTCATTTGCTGAATTCATTAACTCAATTAAATTATTACAATCAATATTATCTGTATTCTTTTTCCAATAATTCTTAACATCACTACCGTCATAGTTAAAATTATTTTCAGCCAATATATCTATAAGTGGCTGATGTTTATTTATTACTTTATCAAGATTATCTTGTTCCTCATCTATATAATTCTCATCAGAGTAGTATCTTATAATGATATTATATAAATGCAATTCTCTAATGGAATTTAATTCATAATAAACACACCTAATTAATAATTGTTGTTGAGCATACAATTCTTCAAATAATGGATTTATAATTTCTTTTGGAAGTTCTTTAAATTTCATCAAGTTTAAATCACGTACAAAAACTTCTTTACGA
>CAZSOM010000049.1:0-9149 GCA_964608295.1 uncultured Candidatus Cloacimonadota bacterium | reverse complement strand
AAATATTATCGTAAACAGGGCATGCAGCTAGCTTCTAAAATGAGATTTATGTCTGTTCAATTTGAAACACTTTTTTCGAATGATCTCTGGAAGAAGAATGCGGAACATGCCAATAACATGGCTAGTATGTTAGCAGAAAAAGTAGCAGAATTTCCACAGATCCAGATAACTCAGAAAGTGGAAGCAAATGGTGTTTTTGCTATTGTCCCACCTGAGATTATTTCTAGGTTGAAAGAAGAATTTTTCTTTTACATGTGGGATGAAAATAATTCTGAAGTTAGATGGATGACTTCGTTTGATACGCAAATTGAAGATATTGAAAAATTCGTCTTATTGCTTAGAGATTTACTTGTATAAAAAAAGATCGATTCGGTATAATCGGTCTTTTGACTTATAATTTTAACTCTTACTTATCTTCAAAGAGATTTGGAGTATCCGCCATAATCTTTCTTTCTTCTTCAATTTGCTCTTTAGTTGGTTTAGCTAAGCTCTTGCGTTCATCTGCCTGATCTATGATCTCAGCTTTCAAAATCACTATCATCTCTCTTTCTGTATAACTATTTGTCTCATAACCAAAAAGATACTTAAGACCAAAAAACCACCAGGGAAGATCTTTCAAAATTGGTATTCCACCTCGTCCTTTCTTAACATCTTTATCGTAAAGCCCACCAATCACAGTCTCTTCACCATCATACAATAAAACAAAAGTGTTGGATTTACTCTTATCTATGACAGTTGAAACGTTACCGGGTATAGCAGAACTCTTTTCAACTTCCACTGCAAGGAATATACTCTCTTGACCATTTTCAACCAGAACTTCCGGAGTCACTTCCATAATAATTCCTGTCTCGAAGAATTCCTCGGTCGTATTGCCGGCTTCATCAAGTGTCTTCACAGAAAAATCCTGACCGATCTGAATAAATCCTGTCTTCTTGGTTAGTACGCTTATGCTTGGTCTGGCAATAATAGTTCCTTTCTGGTTAGCTTCAACAATTCTCAGTAAGGTCTCCAATTCAATCGTGATATCACCTGTATCCCATTTTCTATCCAATTGAGCACTAAGGATATCTGTTGATAAATTACTCGTTGTAGTTAAGTCTATTTGAGCATCGATCTTGCCACCAAGTAAAGTTGACCAGTCAATTCCAACTTCTCGAGTAAGAGATCTATCAGCTTTGAAGAAAATAGCACTTATCCGTACTTGTTTGGTTGAGGCTGTTACTTTTTCTAATTCCTCAATATTGCTTACCGATTCATCTTCAACAAGCTCATAATCCTTCACAACAAAAGCTCCAGGACGCTCTTCCAACTCTACATTATTGAACTTCACGATCAATTCCAGAGCATCCATCCAGTAAAGACCCTTGATAGGTATTCCGATTGGACTGTCCGCAGTGCTTGTATTCAAAATATTCTTGCCTGTAAAATCCAAGGATAAAGCCTCAATAGCTTTTAAGGCTGCTGAAAAATTTGTCTCACGAGAGATTGTGATCAATTTTTCATCAGGGATATTTTTGATTTCCTGCTCCTGACCAAATAAGGTTAGAACAATACACAGGAGAATAAGAAAGCTGACTAATTTCTTCATTTTGGTTCCTCTTTTAATTCATTCAAATAAATCTTTTTATCTTTAGTTACACCAATTTCGTTCAATTGGAATACTGCAAACTGCTCTTTCCAACTGATAGCCCCTAGAGTTCCATAAGCAACTTTGTCACCTAATGCCAGTATATGTATTTTGCCAAACTTGTCTTTCATGAATACTTTATTAGGCGTTAAACCTATCATACCGGAAGAATGTACATCTAAATACCCTTCTTGCTCTTCATCAGGTAAAGGTGCATGAATTCTAGAGTAGAAAGGATCATACTCTATATTTTTTTGCTTCAGTTTCCTAAATGGAATTTCATCAAGCTCTGGTGCTGTTCTCTCAAAATAGGCATTGAGAATAAGAGTGAATCTGACACTACCGTTGGAAACACCCTCTTCAACGTCTTCATTGATCTTGATCGATTCAATAACATAAAGCAGATACTGTCGCTCAATTTGATAAATAAAGGAATAGAAAGAGCGTACAGGTGCTGATCCGGTTACTGTGAAGGTATAATAATCTAAATCCTCGATCTTGCCTAAACGATTGTATACAAAGTTAAATTTAAGATCGGGACAATAATTATCACAAATATCAAGTAAATACTGATAGGTGATAGTTGGATCGTTCTGCTGAGGGATAAGTTTGCTCTCTCGCTTAACTTTCTTCTCAAGATCTCGTAAGGCTTCAATAAATCTGTCATGATCCTTGATGTCAGGATGAGCAGCCAGCAGCTCTTCCAATTGCTTCGAATTATTCTCATAAACGAGCTTGATCTTATCAAGTTTCTTTACTGATGAGGTATTGCCCAAAAGAAAACCTACAAAAACCAAAATCAATAAAACCGTAAGAATTATTGTATTTCTTAATGCATAATTCATTCTATCTACCTTTTATTTTATCTATCTTATAACGCGCCGCTTTTGCTAGATCATTGTTGGGATACTTTGCTATTAATGTAGTCCAGTATTTAACTGCTGAGTCTGAATCATTCTCTTTTTCACTACAGTTACCCAGCATTATGAGGGCGTCAGGTGATTTATTGCCGTTATGATCATATACTTCTTGCAGGGCATCTCTAGCTTCTGGGTATTGTCCTAACAAATATAAACATTCACCAATCAAATATTTTGCATTATATGCCATTTTATCCTGTGGATAACTTTTTACAAATTCACTGAATTGATTATAGGCATCATCAATCCTTCCAGAAAAATATATTGATACAATTACATGGTATTTCTCATTTATCTCGTCAGGTGTTTCAGTGATTACTTCAATCTCAGGAGCTTCTACTGTATCTACTATAACTTCTTCAACTACTTCAACTACAGGTTCTTCAACTACTTCTTGCTCAAGTTCTTCCCATAATTTTGGATCTGGATATTTAATGGAAAGTATAAATCTCCAGATCGTAAGTTCATTATCTTCAAATTTTACTACATTGGTAATTCTAGTTTGTGGTAAAAGTTTAGATAAAGCGATTACTGCTCGTCTATTTGTCGTATAACCTTCAATAGTAAAACCTTCATTGTTGCTGGTTAAATCATTAAGCCAACTCAAACTATTATTACGTAAAGATTTTGAAAAAGCATATAATATATGATTCCATTGATTTTTAGTTCCTGTTATCCTATCTACTTTTATAATATTTATTTGAAGCTTTTGTAACATCACCTATACAATTGCTCATCAGGTTTTCGATGTAAGCTTTTTCGAATTTTCTTTTAGCTTCAGGATAGGGTAAACCCAGAAAAAGGAAAGCTGAAGAGTCAGTATTTTTTGATTCTTTTGTGTAGATGTGATCAGGTAGATCTTCGGGGATGATCGTATCGTGCGAGGCCAGTGCTACAGAATGTTCAATTGTATTTTTTAATTCTCTAATATTTCCTTTCCATTGTTGGTTTAAAAGAATGGAGAGGGCAGCATTAGATAATTTAAGTTCCTGTTTTTTGTATTTATTAGAAAATTCAGTAATAAATTTACTTACCAGAAGTTTGATATCTTCGATCCTTTCACGTAGAGGTGGAATATGGAGGTTGATCACATTTAATCTATATAAGAGATCTTCTCTGAAGTTCCCATTTTCTACTTCAGCAGAGAGTTCTTTATTTGTTGCTGCGATAATTCTTACATCAACAGCAATATCTCTTTCACCTCCAACTTGCCTGACAATTCCTTTTTCTAGAACACGAAGAAGTTTAACTTGAAAAGCAGGAGTTGTTTCAGTGATCTCATCCAGGAACAAAGTTCCACCATCAGCCTCTTGAAAATATCCAATTCTATCTTTTATTGCACTAGTGAACGATCCTTTTTTGTGACCAAAAAGAGT
Organism: uncultured Candidatus Cloacimonadota bacterium; assembly: GCA_964608295.1. GTDB lineage: Bacteria > Cloacimonadota > Cloacimonadia > Cloacimonadales > TCS61 > Tenebribacter. The sequence continues at coordinate 5,226 of CAZSOM010000049.1, read as the reverse complement.
GCTCTCCAAAAGGTTTTCCGGTAAACTTCCACAATTTACTGCAACAAATTTCCTATTACTTCTATCGCTGTTTCTATAGATCAGATCCGCAATGAGTTCCTTGCCTACTCCAGTTTCACCAGTGATAAGAATGGTTGTATCAAGTGCTGCAATCTTTTTCACTTTTTCCATTATTTTTTGGATTGCTAAACTGTTCCCGACAATATGTGTTCTATCAAATTCTTTATTCAATATGGATCGCAATCTTTTAATTTCATCTGTTTGCCATTTAGCTTTTAGTAATTTCGTTATCTTCAATTTCAGTAGATCGAGATCTTCTACAGGTTTCTCAATAAATTCATCTGCACCAAGCTGCATTGCTTCTACAGCCATCTCGATCGATGCTTTCCCGCTGATAACCATCACAGCTATTTCCGGCCAATTAGATTTGATGTTCTTTAGTAAACTCAAACCATCCTCACCGGGCATTACAAGGTCACTGAGAACAACCTGATAGGAATTGTTCTCCAATCTCTCTGAAGCCGTTATTGCTGAATCGGCTGTATCAATAGTGTATTCATCTTCTAATTGTCTTCGAAAAATATCTCTTGTATCTTTCTCATCATCAACTATCAGTATTTTTGCTTTTTTCTTATCATCTTCATACATAAGATTATCCTTTTGTTTTATGGAAGATCATTTTGAAAGTTGATCCAAAATCCAGTTTAGAATCAACTTTGATCACACCATTATATTTCTCAATTATACTTTTGGTTATTGCCAGCCCTAAACCAAAACCGGTTCCTGATTTCCCCTCTTTAGTAGAAAAATAAGTTTCGAAAATATTACCCAGATTATTCTCTGGAATTCCTTCACCTGTATCGGTAATTTCGACACAAACCATGTCATCTTCTTCATAAGTTCGAATTGAAAGTTCTTTTTGAATGCAATCTTTCATGGCTTGTATTGCATTATTTATAACATTTGCTGCACAAAGACTTAAATCACCGTAAGATGCTGTAACATTTGGTAGATCCTTCTGGAAATCTGTGGAAAGTTTAACAAAATGTTTGAAGAAAAGGTTATGTTTGCAAAACTCAAGTTCCTGTGAGATCATTTCATTAATGTTAATTGGACGATCAATAGAAATATTGCTTTGCTTAACTTTTGTTAATAATCCTTTTACATTATGTGCGATATTTTTTCCTGCTTCAATTATTCTATCCAGATCAGTATTATCCCCGATATCTTTCTTCATTAGTTGGGCATAACCTAGTATAGTATTTAATGGAGAATTTATATTATGTACAATACCCTCGATTTTTTTCCCAATATCAGCAAGTTTGTTACTTTTTATTAGTTCAAGTTCAAGTGATTTTCTAGCATCGGATTCCAGAGTCTCCTTTGATACATCAATTATACTACCATAGAACTTGATACTGGCATCATGTTGTATAGCCCGAATATTCATAGCAACGTATTTCAACTTGCCATTTGGTCGTATTTTTAATTTAGAAAATGTTAGGGGAGCTTTATAAATTTCTTCAACTTCCATTTCATATATGCCCATTAGTTTACTAAGATCCCTATGGAGTAATTGATTTTCATTCATCTCCATAATCTTTTTGAAACTGGGATTATATAAAATAACTTCGAATTTATAGTTCAACCAGAATATGCCTGTATCTAAATTGTCTGTTAACTCTTTGTATTCTCGTAAGATTTGACTATGTTTGGATAAAGCAATATTCATAGTATTAAAGGAATCAACCATGTCACCTAATACACCGGAATAGTTTTTTTCGATAGGTTCTAATTCAGAAGGATTTTCAGAGATATCCTGCATGTTATTGGAGATGTTCTTTACGGGAATCAGTATTGTTTTACTAAACCAGTTACCTAACAAACTTGTCATGATCAGTGTTATTGCTAATAGAATTAGTACAAATATGAGAATACCCTGCTGCACAAATTGATTTACATATCGGTTATAGGAAATGATAAAAATACCAGATGGTTCATTCATCAGGTCGTAAAATATTCTGATTCCAGCAGCGTTATCAATGTTTAGTTTTTTGATAGTTTGTACTATTTTTTTTTCAGTCATAAATTCAATTAGCTTATTAATATTATCTATGTATGCGAGCAGATTTCCAGGTATATTGTTTTCTGATATAGATCCATTGTAAGATATTAAGCTTACCTCGGAATCAGAACTTAAATTCAAAGTTGAAACATGGAAATTTTCAATAATTATCAGAACACCAATAAGTTCTTTGTTGGTATCTGTTGAAGAGATTGGGCTGTAAGTAATCTGGAACAACTTACTACCATAATTACCTATGAATGATTCAGAATATTCTTTGGAAATATCAAGATAAATTTGTGAAAGATATTTGTCGACAAGTTCCCACTTTTCACCAAAAACATAATTTCGAGATTTGTCGCAGATTATAAGTTTACTGATATCTTCGAGATTATAGTTGTTTTTTAGATAGCCATCAATTTTATCTTTATCATCTTTCAAAAGAGATTCCACAATAGTTTTGTCAGTTTTAAGATCTTGTAGTAAATTCTTTTTTTCAAGTTTCATTTCAGCTCTAACTAGATCCAGCTTAGAAAGTGTCATGTTAATATTTATGTTTTCATTTTGGTTGATTCCAAATTTTGCCATTTCCCACTCGATAAAGATTAGAAGTAAAACCAAAAGGATGGTGATAACAAAAAATAGTACAAAAATCCGTTTTTCTAGTTCAATTTTTCTTTTTTTCAAGGTCAATTCTCTTTTTCTGTTTTTGGATTTTTGAGGGATTCTCTAACTTTTAAAATGATTGAATCATAAGTGAACGGTTTTTGAAGGAAATCAATATTTGGATTAGTCTCATGTTCCTTCATAAACCCATTATCTAGGTTACCTGAAATGAAGAGTGCTTTTATATCAGGTTGAAGTTCTCTTAGTTCAGCAGCCAATTCGGGTCCGCTCATCTTGGGCATGGTAATATCAGAGATCAAAAGATGGATTTTCTCTGACACCTTTTGGAAAGTATATAATGCCTCCAAACCATTAGAAGCCTCTATCACTTTGTATCCATGTTCTTTTAATATACTAGAAAGGAAATCTCTAATACTATCTTCATCATCGACAAGTAGAATTGTTTCATTTCCGGTTGGAAGTTTTTGAATCTTGATTTCTTCAACTTCTTCTTTTTTGATATCGACCATAATTTTGGGAAAATAGATTTTGAATTCTGAGCCTTTTCCTTCTTCGGATTCAACAAATATCACACCATCATTTTGTTGTATTATCCCAAAAACTGTGGATAGCCCTAACCCAGTACCTTTTCCTACCTCTTTTGTAGTAAAGAATGGTTCAAATATCTTTTTCTGAATTTCCTTACTCATACCCGTTCCAGTATCAAGAACAGAAATAGCAATATACTCACCAAGAACATCAAAGTCTTGATGTTTGACAGTATCTTTAGTAATAACCTCTTGTGAAGTTGAGATTTTGATGTTTCCACGCCCACTCATTGCATCACGAGCATTGACAACTAAATTTACCAGTACCTGTTCAATCTGGCTTTTATCAGTAAAGATTATACTTGGAGTATTGCACAGATTAGTTTCCAGAATTACTTCATCACCGATTAATCTTTTTAACATTTTTTCTAGCTCAGTAATAGTTTTATTAATATCTATGTTTTCCTTTTCGGCAATTTGTTTTCTTGAAAATCCAAGTAATTGCTTTGTTAATCGAGCAGCTCTTTCTCCACATTCGTTTATGACTTTTACGTCATTATAAACGCTATCATTTTTGTTCACTTTTTTTAGAGCTAGTTCTGAATATCCGTTGATAGCTGTTAATAAATTATTAAAATCATGTGCAATTCCACCAGCGAGTTTTCCTACAACTTCCATCTTTTGTGATTGGTACAATTGTTCGCGGATTTTTTTCTTTTCAGCTTCAGCCTCTTTAATGGCTGTATTGTCAATTAAAACTCCTGTGATATATTGCTCACCTTTAATCGTAGTTACGTGGATCATTCTGTCTTCAATCCAAATAAGTTTACCGGATTGAGTACTAACTCTATACCATATAGTTAGCATTTCTTTGTTTTGCTTCTCGTTCCAGAGCCTGGTTTTTTCTGTGATAATTTTAAAGTCATCTTTATGAATACGTTTCATGATCATCTGTCTATTGCGAACTAATTCACCTCTATTTATTCCCAAAAGCTTATTTATGTTTTCAGAAATGAATTGTCTATTCTCACCAGTTTCATATAAAATTATGTTCGGTACATTCTTGAAAACCGTAGATAATCTTAATTGTGTTTTAAGGAGATTTTCTTCAGCTAATGTTTTATCTGTAATGTCATGAACTGTAATTAAGGAAGCAGGAAGTTCGTTAAACTGAATATCATTGGTAATAATATTAACGATCAGTATTTCTCCATTTCTCTTGATATGATGATAAAGTTGAGGATGTTCGCTGGGTTTATTGAGATGTTGTGTAATTTGTCTATATTCATCCTGAGGATGTAGATTAGTAAGTGACATTTCAGATAACTCATCTTTGGAATATCCGTAAAACTTATGAACTGCGTCATTGCAAGTAAGAAATTTTTGGTTACTTTTGCTGAATATAAAAATAGGATCAGCGATACTATTGAATAAAAGCCGGTATTTATGCTCGCTTAGCCGAAGATTATGCTCTATTCTATATCGATAGAAAGCCATTTCAATTGTGGCGTGAAGTTCACGATCTTCAAATGGTTTTATCAAATAACCAAAAGGTTCTGTGAGTTTTGCATCACTTAATACTGGTTCGTTTGAAAATGCGGTTAGATAAATAATTGGAACATTGTACTTTTCTTTTAGCTTGCTAGCTGTTTCAATACCTGTTATTTCTCCTGCAAGCATTATATCCATCAGAACTAGATCAGGATTTAATTTTTCAAAGTTCGCAAGTACGTCTTCTCCATTAGAGATTATATCAATGACTTCATAATCAAATTTGAGTAAAGTTTTTTTATATCTTCTGCAATAATCCTTTCATCTTCAACGATTAACAATCTTTTTTGTGCCATCATCTACCTACACTTCATATTTAATTATGTCTTAAAAATATTACATGTAACAAAAAAAAGAAAAAAAGATGAAGCAGTCAACCTAAATTTTTGAAAAGTAAAGAAATAAAAACAACTACCCGGAATTCCAGATAGTTGTTAATGGTTGGGCCGAGAGGAT
>CAZSOM010000048.1:0-9196 GCA_964608295.1 uncultured Candidatus Cloacimonadota bacterium | reverse complement strand
AACGCAACTTAACAAAACCTAAACAGCATTAAAACGCAGTTTAGCTAAACGTTAGCCGCAATTAACCGAAACCCAAATATCGATTTGAAAATTGTATCTTTGGAGAAATTTTAAAAGTAAATGGATAAAGAAAAATACATAGAAGAATTTGAAAAATCCTTGGATGGATTTGTAGACGAATTACAAAAATACGTTTCAACAGAAACGGGAGAATGGACAATTAAAGGATTTATAGATGTTTACAAGAATATTTATACAATTTCTTCAGATACTAAAATCGTTTCTAAAATATTAGAAATTCACATTTTTCCTGAAATTTTGAGATTTGCAGACAGTTCAGGTTACAAAATAATACTTGCAGAACACCAAAACTGGTATCCTGACTTAACTTTTGTTCATAAAGAAAATGATGCAATCAAATTTGCACTTGATTTAAAAACGACTTTTAGAAGAAATAATAAATCAGCAGGTTTTACACTTGGAAGCCACGGAGCATATTTTAAAGAACGTGATAAGGATAAAAACATTCAATTCCCATACAACCAATATACAGGTCATTATTGTTTAGGGATTATTTATACAAGAGCAGATTTTGAAGAGTTGGCTGAAACAGAAATATTTCAAGTAAATGAACTTGAAGAACAATATGGAAAAGAAAATGATCCAATTGGCGAACGTGAAGTTACAAAAGTTGAAAACCTGAAATCAATAACTTCTGTTATTAAAGATTTCGACTTTTTCGCAGCTCCAAAATGGAAAATTGCAAGTGATAAACAAGGCTCAGGGAATACCGCAAATATTGGTTCGATTACAGATATTGACGATTTGAAAAATGGCAATGGTGTTTTTAGTAAACTTGGCGAAGAATGGTTTGATGAATATTGGATGAATTACGGAACTGCCACAATGATTAAGGAAGGAAAATCAGTTAAAGTAACCAGTATTTGGGATTTTCTTGAATTTAAAGGACGAACTGATTTAATTGATAAAGTTGTAGCAAAAGGAGCAAAAAGAAAACAAAAAAAATGAAAGTATTTGTACCACCAATAAAGTCACAAGGAATTAAGACCAAACTGGTTGAATGGATTTCTGGAAACGTCAAAGAAATTGAATTTGACAGATGGGTTGAACCATTTATGGGAACAGGAGTTGTTGCTTTCAATGTTATGCCTAAAAAGGCTTTAATGTGTGATAGTAATCCCCATTTAATAAATTTCTATAACGCATTGAAAAATAAAGAAATCACAAGTGGATTAGTAAAACAACATTTGATTAAAGAAGGAGAAATACTTTTAAAATCAGAAGGAGAACATTATTATGAAATAAGAAAGCGATTTAATGAAAAGGGGAACCCTCTTGACTTTCTATTTTTAAGTCGCTCTTGCTTCAATGGAATGATGCGTTTCAATAAGAAAGGCGGATATAATGTGCCTTTTTGCAAAAAACCTAATAGGTTTGCTCAATCACTTGTAACTAAAATCACCAATCAAGTAGAAAACATTAGCCAAATTATTGAAAATGGAGATTACACTTTTAAAAATCAAGATTTTAAAAGTACCTTAGAAAAAATTGGGCAGAATGATTTTATTTATTCAGACCCTCCATATATAGGTAGACACGTTGATTATTTTGACTCTTGGTCAGAAGATGAAGAAATATTATTAAAAAAGGGATTAATCGAATCAGGAGCAAACTTCATTTTGTCGACTTGGCTAAGTAATAAATATCGAGTAAACGACTATGTTTTTGATGTTTGGAAAGACTGTTTCGTAACAACAAAAGAACACTTTTACCACGTTGGCGGAAAAGAATCAAATCGGAATGCTGTATATGAAGCATTGTTATCAAATATTCCATTACCTGACAGCATTTCAAATTCTGAAATGAAATCAAGAATTGCCTCAGACGAATCGCAATTAACTTCAAAACCAAAAGAATATAAGATTTCTGAACAATTGACATTAGCGTTAGAAGAACAAAAGCGGCTAACACGTGCTCATACATCATAGCCACAGAAAAAGTGGCTACGCTGCATAGCACCAACGTTAGCGTTCATGTGTGTCCTGCGATGAATCAGGGCACTTTCAAATATAAACTTATTGAAAAGCAGTAAGGATGTTCTTTGAAATTGATTCATCATAACTTTAAATGAGATGAGAGACATCATATCAAATTGTTAAAGAAGAAAGAAACGAGCTGTACTTTATTATAAAGGAAAATACAGAAGACTCACAATTTTAGATTTGACATTCACTGAATGATGGTTGTCCTCTCGGTTACATTTTACTGGAATTGTTACCAATCCACCCTGCGGTGCTTCTCTTTCAAGGAGTAGGTACTGAGCGGTAAGGGAAAAGGCAGAGAACCGAAAGGTAAAGAATCTGTCAGGAGTTAATATAGGAGCTGAGCGAAAGCGAAACATTCGATGAGGCACCGAGAAAACGAACCTGATACTGAGAACCAGTATTCATGAACTATACTGGGATAAGAGTAGAGATTACCAGCTTATTGACTACTTCGGTATCCGTTGTAAAGATGTCAGGAACTATATTTGGGCTCATTTAAGGAACAGGAGAACCTATCTGTTGGTGTAAAGAGAGAATGCTGTAAGCAGGTGATGCCAGGCAAAGAGTATCAATACGACGGAATAGGGGCGGATCAGTTCGTAGTAGCGACTTGTGTCGATTAAAGGCTATGGAAACTTAGTTATAGCGAAGGGACTGACGTGTCAGATTATTTTGATCAACCGAATATCTTTGTATATTTGGGAGGAATCTTTTCGATAATTTGTTACCTGAAATGGTAACTATTGGCACGAAGAGCCGTATGATGGGAGACTGTCACGTACGTTTCTGTGAGAGGTTTAGAGGTGAAATTCCTCTTTACCTACTCGACTGGCAAAAGCCTGACACACACAATAAAATATCCGATGAAAAATCGGAAACACTTTTCTGACAACAGAATATTGACAACAAAATAAATGGATAATAGAAAATGATTAGTAAATTTGTAAAGGACAACAAAATAAAATAAATATGACATAAAGAATTGAAAATATAAAAAATATGAAGCGTTAGTTATTCTTGGTTTAGAAATCTACCAAAGTTTTAAATCCTTACAAGAATGATAAGTCCAACGTTCACGCTACGGCGTGGACTGACTTATTTGTAAGGATGGGTTTTGGTAGAACCTCTAAACCAGATAAGCTACAGTTCCACGCTTTTTTTATGCGAATTATTAACTGCTTTTGGGACTAAGGCAAGCTAAAAAAATAGTTAAATGAAAACAATAACTTTTATTTGTCGCAACCAGCGATTTAAACAAGTGAGAAAAAACACTCTAGTATTTCTACTGCTATTAGTATTTCAAATTTTATTTATTAAAACAGGGGTAAGTCAACCAGATAAAAGAATTGATGGTTATTATACTCTTAAAGCGCTGACAGATAAACAAGATATTTCAGCAGAGGTTATTCTTGGTGCTGTAGTTATTAATGACATGTTTAGCTCTTTTAAAAGATCGACAAACTTTAGAAATGAATTGTCTGCTTATTCTAATTTTACTTTTACATCTACTGACCCGGAAAAGCTGATCAAGGAATTTAAAAACAAAATGGCTGAGATCGAAGTCACATCGCAGCAAAGAAAAATTGAAAGTGAAGCACAAGCAAAGCGAGACATTGCAGCTTTAGAATTAGATTTTAAAAATCTGTTAGCTAAATTTGATAAGCAATATGACACAAGTAGTCCTTTTGCAATGGCAATGAGAGATGCTGCAATAGAAACAGCTAAACAAAAACATAGAATAAAAATAGCCGCTGCAAAAAGAGAAGCAGAAGAAGAGTTGGATAATGCGTTAAGAACTGGGATGGAGTCAATAAAAAATACAATAATTAAAGAAAATACTTTAAAAATGGCTGAAAGCTTGAATGCAGCTTCAATTGTCAAAGAAGAAAATAAGGAAAAAAGGTTTATCTCAGATTACTATTTTCATAAATGCGTTATCAGAGAAGTAAATAGCAATTATGATTATAAGAAATCTAGTTGGATAAATCCAAATTGCCCAAGCACCAATGCATCTTACTATAAATCAATGGGAAAAGGAAAGACGGATTATATTTCAGTTGCATTTAGAAAATACAAGCTCTATAAGGAGGAACTAAAAGATTCAAAATTTCTAGAGATGACAAAGAAATATCTGAATGCCGGTTTAGCTGAGAATAAAGATAATGCAAGAGCATATTTATTAAAATCACAATTAGAGTCGGATATCTTTGAAAAGTATTTTTATGCAAAAGTTGCAAAATTACTCGCACCATCTGATAATTTAATAATATCGTATGAGGAAACAATAAGGTCTAAATTTACTGACAAACTGTTTAAGGCCATAAAAAATAATGACCAATATTTTGTCAATAAAGCAATTGATAAGAAGTTTCATTTAGGCTTATCAAAAGGAGGCAAAACTCCACTTGTTGAATCAATTAATTGTGATAACGCAAATGCATTTGAAAGTATATTAAAGGCTAAAGAAGATTTTGAAACTGATATCAAAAAGAATGGTAATCTATATTTGAACCATTCAATTGCACAAAAATCAAGGAAATGTATAGATAAACTATTGAAGTTTGGGGTTGATATTAATTACATAGATAATCAGCACAATGGATTGACTGCATTAAATATATCGCTCGACAATTATTCAGATCGAATTTTCCAACAACTAATTGATAATGGAGCTGACATATCAAAAGCTTTTAGCTATGCAAAGAATAATGCCAGACACCAACAAGTAAACGATTTGTGCAAATTCATAATTGATAAGGATTTCTCTAATATTGATGGAATGAAAACAGCACTTTCGCAAAAGCCTAAGTTATTTAATGAGATTTACAAAAACAATAAAACTTATACAGAATATGCTATTGATAATGATTACGTAGAAATATTTAGTTTATACAAAGATCGTGGATTTGATATTAATAGTCAGATTGGTAATAAACTGGTTGTTGAATATGCTGTCGAAAAGAATGCAAGCAAAATTATTGATTTTCTAATAAAAATGAAAGTTGATTGCAAAAAAGAAGCCAGTTCTGGCGGTAATCTCATTAATGCCTGTATTCAATACAAACGAAACAGTCTGATAAACAAATTTGTTCCTTTGGGAATTTCCATAAATGAGTTGAATAAAACCGGAATATATCCTATTGAACAGTCTATTATTAACAATGATATTGAGCTTTTTAGGAAGTTACTTAATTTTAAAGCGGTTTTAACTAATCCTGTCAAGTCAGGAGGGAATTTATTGAACCTTGCAATAGAAAAAGATAGGAAAAGTGAATTCATAGACTCTTTACTTGTAAGAAAGGTGTCTCCAAGTATAAAAGGCTCTGTTTTCTATCCTATTGAATATGCCATTCAACGTAATGATCTTAACCTATTTGAAAAATTATTGAGTTTTAATGTTGATATAATGATGAAACATGAAGCTGGTGGAAACTTAATCAATTATGCGATAGATGAAAAAACGGATATTCGGATATTGCAGAAATTGCTTGAAAACAAAATCTCACCAAATGAGTATAACGACAAACATATAAAACCTTTGGTGCAAGCACTCAAAACATATAATGAAGTTGTTGAGTTACTCTGTAATACTAATGCTGATTATACAATTGTCCCTGAAAGCGGAGGCAATATTTTACATTACATTATTTTGTATAAATCAAATGTTAATTTAGTTCAATTCTTTAGTTCAAAAGGAATTGATATAAATAAAGTGGACAATAATAACTTTACCCCCTTGATTTTTGCACTAAATAAAAAACAGACGAATTATGCACTAGAATTATTGAATAATAAAGCAAATCCCAATCTGCCAGATGGAGATGGAAATTCTCCAATACATTATGCTTGTGAAAACAATGATTTAGAAGCTGTTAAGAAGTTAGTTGAAGTTTTTGCAGATAAAAACGTTAAAAATCCCTCAGGAAACACCCCGCTACATATAACAGTGAAGAATGAATACTATAGTATAGCACACTTTTTATTGAAATCCGGAGTTTTAACTGAAATCCAAAATAATGATTTGCAAACACCTTTAATGCTTGCTAAATCAAAAAAATACAAAATCATGACAAAACTTATTAAAAAAGGAGGGGATTATGATTATAAAGCAGCACTTAACAAATAGAGTATTGATATTATGATGCTTAACAATAAATTCTTGGTGATTTTAATTTTCCTATGTACAGTCATAGGCATAAATATTGTTCGGAGTCAACAACTAATAACTGAATATTATAATTTTGAAGATGTTCAAGTCCTTAAAATACCAACTGATTGGAAATCTACAGGTAACGGTTGGGGTGTTTTAACTACAGACAAAAATTATTATTCTCAGCAACGTCTTCAATTGATTCTTAATTCAAATTATGACTTTAATTTATATGATGATCAAGGAGATATTTTAGAAGCAATTATTCATGGAGTAGAGGGTTTATTTAACCTTAATTCAGATGGTTTAGATGATGTTGAATTGGTTAATTCACCGAGTGGTCAAAAATACCTTTATTGTGGAACTTTAAATTACAACATTGTCGGCAAGTCAACTAAAAGACTAAAATATAATAAGTCTTATAACTCAATTCTAGTAACTGAACCGTATAATGAGAAATCAGAATTGTTGAATACTAATAAATTTGATTTCTCATTTAATATAAATATCCCTTCCATTAAAGGAAATGGGAAACATGATGCTGATTATTTTAAAATATTTATTATTTATGATAATGACGAAAGCAAACAAATATATTTGAAGGATATAAATACAAATGGGTGGGAACAGGCTACACTTCAACTTAAAGAATATATTGACAAAAGATCTTTCAGAATAATGCTAATGTTTAATTCTAATCATAAAAAAACTGCGGAAGGAGTTTATTTAGACGACATTAAATTGGATTATGAACTTGGACCATATTTGAATAATGTTGAAATTTATAATTCTGAATATTGGATAAATGATGAAAGAGAAAAGAATAAGATTTCATGGAATAGTAATTATAGTGGAAAAGTAAATTTATATCTTAAATATGGAATTGATGTAATTGCTAAATCAAATTATGGGATAGAAAATAAATCAGGCATTAATACTCATGTTTTTAGCATCTCTGAGCTTGATAACACAGGTGATAAAGCATTTTACTATGTTCAAATTGAAGATTTTGAGAATGGTTCAATCATAGCAAAAAGCAAAGAATTCAATATCTTTAATCCGGCAAAGATTGTTTTTGAAAATAATCCAAATGGATTACTGAAGTTTGACGAAACCAAAATTGGACAAACTATAACAAAAGAGATTATTGTATCAAACATCGGTGAACTAGATGCCAACATCAATGTTTTTAATTTGTCTGATTTTCCACAAGAACTAAGAGGCAATTCTAGCTCGGAATCAAATTGTAATGAATGTTTTAAAATAAGTAATAATCTTGAATCATTCATTGTCAAAAAAAAGGAATCAATATCCCTACAAATATCCTATTCTCCCTTAACTGCTGCATATGAGTATCATACTTTTGTTTTGAATTATGGTACGAAAATGGAAGACCAATATGGCTATAAAAATCAAATAGCCGGAATAGTAATGCAGGGATTGGGTAAGTTGGCTTCAAATATTGGTATGTCTAAAGAAATAGACGAATTTGGAAATGTTAACATAGGAAAGAAGAAGAAAAACTCTTATTTATTCTCAAATTATGGAGATGAAAGAGTAAAAGTGACTCTGAAAATAGCCGGAAGTTCATATTTTTCTATTGAAGATTTTGGTAGCTTAACATCTTTTTATCTTGATCCAAAACCCGAAGTTCAAACGGTGAATACTGTATGGATGAAAAAGTTTGTTATTGTTTTTAAACCCGAAAGTCTTAAAGAGTACAAAGGCAAATTGATTTGGGAAGCAGAAGGACGAGAATTATCATCTGATATTATTGGTTACGGAATTGAAGATTTAATACCTCCAACTTTTTTTCCTCCTTCTGGAATATATGAGCAAGAGCAATATGTAAGTATCAATTGTGCTTCAAAAGATGCTTCAATCACCTATACTATAGATGGTACAACTCCAACCAAAAATTCTCCAATTTTTACAGACCGTCCAATTCATGTCATAAATGATTTAGTAATAAAAGCAATGGTCTATGAAGATGATGAATCAAGTCCAGTTACTACTTCTCATTATAGCATTAGTAATCAAAGAAATATTACAGATGAGACGAATGCAGCGGTTATGAATTCCTTAGAAGACAAGACAAATTCTTTATTAAATAGTACACCAATTAGTAATCTCCAGGTACTTTATCCAAGTTCAAGCATAATATGGGAAAAAGGTTCTGGTGGATACCACATTGATTGGAGTGCTAATAGTTATCATGGACAAGTAGAACTTCAATTATACAATGGATCAAAAGCAATTGGTGATGCTTTACCAGCAATGAATACAGGTCAATGCAACATTTTTAATGTTCCTCAATATATTAATCAGGGTTCAAACTTCAGAATAAAAATATCTGACATAAGTAATCCATCTTCTTATACTTACAGTGATTATTTTACAATTAAAGAAAAGGGGAGTTATGAAGAATCAATTCCTGAATATATTAGACGTGAATTTGCACAAAGACCAATAAGATATGTAGCTGATCTCAGTTTTAATAGCACTAATCTTAAAGTTACTGTTTTTGATCATGGGGCACAAGACGGGGATTTGATTTCATTATATGTTAATGGTGAATCAGTTTTTAGTAATCACTATTTGACAAGATCATACCAAAGCAAATCAGTTACATTAAGTAGAAATAATGTTAATGAGGTTTTCTTGTTTGCTCATAATTTGGGTACATTAGGTGAAAATACTGTTGCTTTAATTTTGTCAGATGGTTATAAAAATGAAAAGATTGTGTTAAAATCAAATTTAGGTGCATGCGAAGGGATTATAATACGTGTGAAATAGATGTTAATATTTGATAATAAATTTATTTTGTTGTCCTAAAAGATTGAAAAGGAAATATTTTGTTGTCAGGAAAAATAATAATGAAATAAAATCCAACGCACGGAAGAAAAAACCAACGAAACGCTAACATGCTCTATAGCAAATAATTTGCTCCGCAAATTACATTGCCATAGAGCCACCGTTA
>CAZSOM010000047.1:0-9378 GCA_964608295.1 uncultured Candidatus Cloacimonadota bacterium | reverse complement strand
AATAACATAAACAGCAAAATGTATTTTATTATCTTCCATATAATTCTTTTCAATTCATCTCCTAAATAATTACTTCATTTATTAATCTACAAAATATCAAGATCAATCGCAGGACGTATCATTCTGATGTGTCCGTAACTTTCCGATTCAATCTACAAGAATGAACCTGCATACATTTTGATAATACAAAACTTTCACTAATGAAAGTTTTAGACAAAGGTTTTCAAGCATCTAGTATGCTTATAAAGCTCGCATAGACACTTTTTAACTTTATTAACTAAAACTTTCAATTTTGCAAATTTCATCTATTTCTCCAGTTTAAAAAACTTGATACTTCCATTACTGGTAGAAGCGGTAATTTTCTTTCCACCTTTATTAATTTTTCCTACTATACTGTTTTTTGAAACTTCCGAAGTTGTTACTTTTATTCCGTTCAGGTCAATACTTGAGTTAGAAGTAGAAGCATCTATATTCAGATCAAGTTTAGGATCGAGTGTAATTTGGATTGAACCATTTGAAGTATAAAGATCAATATCATCCTTTACTTTCTCTGCAATCTCAAGAGTAATCTTACCATTGGAAGTAACACCTTCAACAAATCCGGGAGTTCTCACAACACGAATTTTTCCATTTGAAGTATTAGCTTCGGCTTCTCCCTTAAGATTTACAAATTCAATACCACCATTGCTTGTATTAGCTTTGAAACTTCCCTTAGAATCAAAAACTTCGATCCTGCCATTACTTGTACTCAAGTTCATATCACCTTCACAGCCAATGATGAGTACCTTTCCGTTGGATGTAGTAATTTTTTCTATTATAACACCTTGAGGAACTTGGATTTCATATTGTACACTGACCCTTGGATTCTTTTTTAAGGCTTTAGTTTTTATTGTACAACCATTTTCATCAAGAACTTCAATTTTAACCTTATCAAATTCCTCTTCCGATTTGTTGGTTTCCAGAATTGCTAAAATATCTATGTAATCTTCTTCCCAGTTTTTGATCTCAATTTTACCATTTCTATTCTGAACATTAAGCTTACATCCCTGTGCCGGATCAAAAGTTTCATGTATTTCTTTGGTGATCTTGTCCCCATCAGATAAATCAAAATCAAAGTTAACTCCTATTCCACTATCATTATTTACTATCTGCTTAACGATAAAACCAGGATTATCTCCTATCCAGCCAATTGAAATTTTGGTGATGAAATTAATTGCTCCACCCAGAAGTTGACCCCAGAATCCAGTGATATGCTTATTTTCATCAGCAGATTCTACAATAATACCACGAGAACTGATCTCTACATGTTCATCAGCATCATTTACAATGATACCCTCTGAACTGATCTCTACAGTCTCATCATTATCTGTCACAAAAAGTCCGCCATCACGAAATTCCACAACTTTGGCTTCCCCTTCAAAGATGGAAACTCTATTTTCATTAAATTCAATTTTAGCACCTCTTTCGCTAAGAGTATAGATCTTTCCAAGTGGTAATAACAGCTCGATCTTGGCATTAAGGTCAGATTTGATAGTTACCTTTTGCTCTTCTTTCACAATCTCCACATCAACTTTTTTTGCATGCTCTATCTTGATCTCATTACCTTCGATGAATTCAACATTTTTCAGGTGTATATTCTCAAATTCTAAAGTGATGCTCTTCTCTTTCACAAGAACTTCCTGCGTTACAGCCGATAGCATTAACACGGCTGTCAACATGATTGAAATAAATATAGATCTCATCATTTCTCCTCCTCTTAAATTACTTGATCTCTTTATTTTTATAGATTAATGTTGCCACTGCAAACAAAATACCACTAATCCCAATTTGTAACAATGTATTCCAATTTATGAGAACTTTCTTCCAGATTTCAGAAATGAAAAAAGTTACATTTTCATTGAGAACATGTGATTCTATTGTGCTAGGATTGGAAGCATTTACCAATTTTATTATGTAGCTAAGTGGAAGCGGTAGATGCCAACCCAATAGTGGATTTAGAATCATAAATAGGAACTGAACTCCTACAACAATTGCTAGACCTTGTAAAAATGCTTTATCTTTGAACACAGCTGAGCAAAAGAATGTCATACTGCCAATTATCAATCCAGTTTTCATATAGGAAATAGCAGATTGAGCCATCCCTGTAAAAGCCATTCTAAAAATGAACGTATCTGCTATAGCTAGGATAATGGCAATTACAACGAAATTAAATAAAGCAATCGCAAATAAAACCATCCAATTCCCAAGGATACCAACGATATACCTGGATGCGGATTGCAGCCAAATTGAAACAGGTTGAGAACGATGAAATAACTCACTATTATTTCTGATGTTTTCATTCAAAGCACCTTGAGTTAGGATTATAATGAAAATCAAACTCATAAATCCTGGAAAACCCATGAATGCTATGTTGGCAACGTAATTGATCATCTCGGAAGGTGGGGTTCCCTGAATATTACCAAGATCAAGATTTAAGTGTCCACTGAAGTAAGCAACAGCTGAAATTAAGAGAATCAGAAAATAGAATCCAGCTGTTATCCAGATTGGGATCAATAATGTTTTCTTACTTATTTGAAGATCCTTAATTAGTAATGCTTTAAACTTTTTCATTAGAACCTCCTACTTTCTCCATGAACAGATCTGAAAGGGTAGGTCTACTTTTTTGAGCTCCTTCGATCTCTATCTTGCTATCCAGAACTGCACTTACACTACCCAAGGTATTGCTAATGATCTTAGGGTTGTATTGTTCCAATTTTTCTTTTTGATCTGATGGAACTGTAAATATTGAATAACGGTCTTTTAGCTTTTCAACATTTTCCTGTAGAATGATCTTTCCATCATCAATGAAAATTATATCCTGTAAGATCTGTTCAACTTCTTCAACTTGATGTGTTGAGATTATGATAGTTTTATTTTCATCATAGAATTCACCGAGGATTGTGTTGAAAAACTCTTTTCTAAAAACTATATCCAAGCCTAGAGTTGGTTCGTCTAAAAGTAAGACCTTTACATCAAGTGACAATGTGATTAGAAGATAAAGTTTTGTTTTCATACCTTTGGAAAGATTAGCTACTTTCTGATCTAATTTCAGATCACTGCTGTCAAGTAATTGCAATGCTTTTTCATTATTCCATGAACTATTGATCGCAGCAACATAATCCATTGTCTGTTTTACGGTTAACCTGTCATCCAAACTGTTCACATCCGGAATAAAAGCAATGCTTTCATGCACTGATTCCTGGTGTCTTTTGATTGGATTTCCCAGGATCTCAATTTCTCCTTTGTGCTTAAGAAATCCCAGTATACTTCTCATGAACGTTGATTTTCCAGCTCCATTCTTTCCAAGTAATCCAATAATTCTACCGGAGGGTATTTCAAGTTCAATATTATCAAGTGCTTTGAATTTCCCATAATACTTGGTTAGATTTTTTACTTTAACTACATTTTTTTGTGTCACTTCTCCCCTCCTTCATTATAGGATTTTTCAATTAGACTTAATAGTTTCGTTTTTGTAATCCCAAGTGATCTACTTTTTGCTATCATGTTGTCTAAATCTGTTTCAATGAATACCTGATAGGTTTTTGTTTTTAGTCTTTTTTGGGCACCTTTTTCTACAAACATCCCGATTCCTCTTTTCTTGAAGAGAATGCCTTCATTCATTAGTTCACTAATCGCATTTGAAACGGTTTGCGGATTTAATCTGTACTGCTTAGCCATAATGCGTATAGAAGGCACTGCTGCTTCCTCTTCTAAAGAACCAAAGATGATCGCTTTTTCTATCTCTTGCTTTATCTGCAGATAGATCGGAGTACTTTCGTCAAACTTCATTTCACCTCCTTCTGTTTTACTGTCTGGGTCAAGTGGTACACCATGAGCCTAATTGTCAATATATTTTTTCTCTTAAGCACAAAATAGCCCTGAATATTCAGGGCTAAATGTTTTTTAAAGTTTTATTTTTGTGTATCTTACGTCACTTCAATAGTTCTGTAATAATTTTTTGGGAAGCTTCTCCATTTCCATATAAATTGATATCATAGTCTTTTTGAGTTTTGATCATTTTTCTATATCCAGATACAATTTTTTCTTCATCTGCACCAACAATTAAATTAAATCCATTTTCTACCAGTTCCACCCATTCAGTTTCATCTCTTAAAGTGACACATGGTTTCTCAAAGAAAAATGCTTCTTTCTGCAATCCCCCACTATCAGTCATAACTAAAGAGCAAGTTTTTAGAAGATAGATCATTTCCAGATAACCAACCGGATCAATCATACTGAATTCAGTTTTCAAATTATTCTTTTCTAAAATTTTCCTGGTTCGTGGATGAATAGGAAGAATGATTGGAACTTCTTCGTGGATTTTATTCAGGGCATCTACAATTGATTTTAATCTTTTCGGATCATCAGTGTTTTCAGCCCGATGAATTGTTGCTAATACGAATTCCTCAGGTATTCCTATTTCTGGTTTTTGTGCCATATCAGAATAGAAAATTGCTGCATCCTGCATCACATCACCACTTTTTACAACTCGTATAAGAGAATTGTTTCCAATTCCTTCATTTTGCAAATTCTTAACTGCCAAATCGGTTGGACATAAAAGTAGATCACTAATTTTGTCCGTGAGAATGCGGTTAATTTCTTCCGGCATTTTCCGGTTGAAAGAACGAAGTCCAGCTTCTACATGTGCAACCTTAATATGCAATTTTTTTGCAGCCAAAGAACCGGCGATAGTTGAATTTGTATCACCGTAAACCATAACCCAATCAGGTTTTTCAATTAGAAGTACTTCTTCGATCTTTTCAATCATTCTACCTGTCATTGCTCCATGCGAAAGGCTATTAATCTCCAGGTTGTAATCAGGTTTCGGAATCTGCATCTGTTCGAAAAAGATCTCGCTCATATTCGCATCAAAGTGCTGCCCTGTATGAACAATGATTTCTTTAATATCATTGTGTTTAGCGATTTCTCGACTCACTGCAGCTGCTTTGATGAATTGAGGTCTAGCGCCGATGATAGTAATCAATTTCATATTAAGTTTCGTCCCTTATTGTATTCCAAGTGGCAAACTTCTTATTTCTAATAAATTGAATGAAAGCTTTAATTGCTGAATAATTCATAGCTGTTATATAAGAAACAAGATTCAACAATTTATTACTCTTAGATGTATTTAATATAAGCAAATGCAATACACCTAATAAATAAAAGAAGATTTGCCCCAATGCAAAAATTAAAAAATAAAGATTTTCGTATAATAGAATTGATGATAGTAATATCCCAAGGCTATAAAGTGGAAAGGTCCAGCGAATAAGTTTGTGAGAAACGAGCATAAATGAAACAATAGGATTTTTGAATACAGCAATCTGCCGTCTCCAGGCAAACCATTCTTGAGATATAATTCTTACTTTTCGACCAATTTCTTCTTTGGGATGGCTTGAAACATCTTCAGTTACAACAGCTTGAGGTGTATATTTAGCTTTATAACCATTCTTCAGCGTTATCAATGTTCTCTCAAAATCATCACTTGAAGCAATATCAATCTGAGTAAATAATTCTCTTTTTAGTAAAAAAAGTGAACCATTGGCACAGATAATAGAATAGAGTTTACTCTCTTCTTTTTTCAAAAAATTTTCATATTTCCAATACAACCCTTCCCCAGAATCTTGTCCGGTTGGTGATAATAAATTCAACTCACCCGAAACCATACCGATTGAGTTATCACTTTGCATTATCTTGACTAACTCTTTCACCGCATTGGTCTTAAAGATCGAGTTTGCATCTGTAGAAAGCACATATTCCGAAATAATTGAAGGTTCCACAAGATTATGCCCCGACTGTTTACCTCTACGTGGTTTCTGGATTATAAGTTCCAATCTGCCTTTACTCAAATAACTTTCTACAATTTGATTTGTTCGGTCGGTAGAATCATCTGAGATTATTATCATTTTTATTTTTTCTTCAGGATAATCAAGATTAAAAAAAGATCTGATTTTTTCATCTATTACATCTTCTTCATTGAAGGCAGGACAGAGTATTGTTATGGTTGGAAACTCAGATATTTCATTGTATTTCTTCTTTTTTTGAAATAAATTTAGAAATACAAGGAGTAAACCATAACCGAAAATGTGATAAAAAAATATAATGGTGCTAATTGCAAATATATACTTCATAAATATCCCTTGTAAAAGTTATCTTACTAATTTGATTATTCTCAATAAATTCCATTATTTCATTATTGTAGTAACGATTCATATAAAGCATTAAGTTTTTTTTCCTCAGCAGCCCAATTAAATAAATTTTCAATAGCTTCTCTACCATTGCTACCCATTAAGGATGCCTTATCTTGATTTTCAAGTAAATACTGAATAGCTTCAGCAATTTTGTAATGATTCATGGGGTCAACAGGTATACCGATGTTATACTTCGATAGTTTTTCTATCCAATCAACAAAATTTGGATATATCACAGGTATCGAACACTCCATATATTCAAATAATTTATTTGATCGCAAATTGTAATGATTTGGAACTGGCAAATAATTTACTATTCCAATTAAAGATTTTGATACTTCTTCATATACGGTTTCTTGTTTCTTCCGACCCATAAACTTAATATACTTTTCATATTTTGATAATATTTCATCTTCCAATTTCTTGTCGTCGAATTCACCAATTAGCTTCAAATATATTTTCTTCCCAAATTCCTCATTCAAAATCTTAACTGCTTCAGCTATCTGATAAATTCCATATATGACGTTCATCTTACCAATATATACTACGCAATTATCTTTTTTTTCTAAATTAGAAGTCCGAACAATTGGATAATTATTTATAACCACTTTACTCTTATATTGAGAGACTATATCTTCACCTGCAACTACTACACCGTCCATAAATCTAATAACTAATTGTTCAAGTAACCAATATACGGTAGAAACGATTTTTCTGATGAATTTTGAAGGGATGTATTCTTTGTCTAATATTTGTTTCGCCACGTTTTCATGTATATCGTAAACTACTTTTTTTTGCTTAATGAATTTTATATATAAACCAATAAAAATTAATTCAGGATCATGAAAATGAAACACATCTGCATCTGAATCTTTGATTCTTCTAAAAAGCTCCTTCCTGTTGTTTTTTCTATCAGACACTTTTTCCCATTGTGCTAAACTAATCAATTCAAAGTTATCAGAAAATCTTATCGATTTTTTAGCGGGAGCATTTAAAATAACATGATACCTTTTTGCCAAAGAAACACATTGTTTTTTATATATTCTAGTATCATCCCAATTATGTACACTTGAAAATACAAAAATTTTTTTCATCAAATCAATTTCCTAATAATCAGTTGAATAAGTTGATTTGCCTGCTGTTCACGAGAATAATAAGATATTTTATCGTCATCTCCTGTATAATTCTTATAATGCCCATTTACAAACTGGCAAATTTCATCATGTAAGTCCGTTGTGATTCCTTTTTTTGTTTCAAATAAGATTTCTGAAATGTTTGATCTTTTGCTACAAATTGCTAAAATTGGAGCTATATATGGTAAATATCCAAATAGCTTCCCAGTAATAACACCAAGATCAATGTCATCATGGGGTTCAATATTTTCTAATAACACCAAAATATCACATTGTCGTGCAGAATTGGAAACCTTCGAAGCACTGACCGGTGGTAAAACATTAACATTATGGAAATTCTTTGTAATTTGTATTATCGCTTTTTTTCTGTTAGGTTGGGCCATCAGATTAATGTTAAACTCAACATCAGGAAAATCTCTAATTGAAGAGAGCAATAACTTAAGACTTCCTTCTCGATGTGGATATATTCTTCCAGCATAGTATAATATAGTTTTATCATTTGACTTCTTTATCTTGGAATAGTCACCTTTTATGTATCCATTAAAAATCTGATAAACTCGCTTGGAATGCAATTTCTCTAAAGCTATCTTCATCGAATCACCAATAGTTGCTATTAACAGATCAGTATCTTTGAATAACCATTTCTCAATCAATTTATCGACAAGCTTTTGCAGAAAGTTTTTTGTGTAAAGTTGATAAATATAACCTGGATCTCTAACATCACAAAGCCATTTGAAATTCCTTTTTTTCCACCTCAACATTTTTGCAAATAATGCAGTAGAATATGGACCTACTGTAGTTATTACAATCTCTGGTTGGATTTCATCAAAATACTCAAGTAAAGGGGTTTTATAATTCCAAAACCAAGAAACCCAAGTGCTTTCAAAAGTTTGGATTTCATTGGTAAACTTATTAACAATTTTATGTATAAATGATGTTTTATATTCACCTTCGACTTCATAGTTTTTCTGAAAACCTACCCGCTTAATTTTCCCCTCGTTCAAAAAACATGGTAGGTCACCTTTAGAATTCATGGTAAACACATAAACATCAAACTCTTCTTCTAAATAAGGAATCATTTCATTCCATCTGCGACTTGCTATTGCATTCATTGGTGGAAAGCGGTAAGAAATGATTAATAGTTTATTTTTTTTCATAATTTTCTAATTTCTTTATAATATTTGATAAAATTATATCTTCGTTCTCCCAGGAGAATTCTTGCCTAATTTTCCGCGAGTTTGATTTACATAAATCAAGAAATTCATCATTGTATGCAAGTTTTTTTATACATTCTCTTAATTGTAAGACATTTTGTTGTTCATGCGTTAAACCGATTTGATTATCTTCAATTATTTTCTTCATCTCAGGAAAATCACTACCAATATTTGCAATACCAGCCATTATACATTCTGTAAGCTTATTTGGTAGTGAAATGTAATGATTAAAAGTATAATGAAATGGCTGTAAGCCAACATCGGCCGAAGCGATTACTGACAATAATTGTTTATAAGGAACAGAATCCTTAATGAAAATCCGATGCTGCAAATTCAATTTAATTATATAGCTGAATAATTCATTCTTATCGCTACCTTCTCCCAAAAATACAACTGTAACGTTATCAAGAGTTTTAACAGCATTCACAACATCAAAAACACCTCTTACTCTTTTAAGTAATCCCTGATAAATAAAAATCCTATTGTCAAGCGGTATATTAAATTCATGCCTTAGTAAATTAGATGGCTCTACATTTTGGTATGGAGAGCAATTTCTAAGAACAATTACATCATTTAGCCCATACTTCTCTTTAAGGTGATCTGCTCCAGTTTTTGAAACCATAAGAACTACAGGTATACGTTTAATTATTCTGTTTTCGATAACTCTCCAAATATACTGTTTTAGTTTTGATGAAGACCTATATACGCTTCCATGAAACCAGATTTCATGTGAATCATAGATGATTTTGGCTCGAGTAAATTTTGCGATCAGAAAAGCAACAAGTAATGTATCAAGATCATTAG
>CAZSOM010000046.1:0-9473 GCA_964608295.1 uncultured Candidatus Cloacimonadota bacterium | reverse complement strand
CCCATCAATTTCTTCCTGTTGAAAAGCAGAATATCGTGCACCAATTGTTATCGTTCCAAAATCTTTTGTAAATCGGATTGCATTGTGAACAATATTGAATATCATTAGGTAACAAGCATTCCAGTTGATATTCACTTTCCGTAGTTTAGGTTCAATTTCCATACGAAAGATCATGTTCCTTTTTGCTGATATCCGCTCACCTTCTTCCTTCAACTCAGATAATAAATCAGTAATGTTAACTATCTCTTTATGAATTTTCTTCATCATCTGGTATTTATTAAAATTAATAATATCATTGATAGTTGTATCCAATTTTTGAGTGTTGTTTGTTAGCAATTGGATAAGTTCTTTTTCTTTAGGTGGAAGCTTAGCCTTATTCAATAGTTTTGTATAACCATGCATTGCCATGAGTGGTGTTTTCAATTCATGAGAAACAATATTGATAAAATCTTTTTTTAGATCATCTAATGAACTAATTTCCTTATTAGTTTGAACTAATATCTCGTATTGCTGTGCATTCTTAATAGCAGTCGAGATCTGGGTTTGCATTAATTTCATGAAATCGGGATTTAGCTGCATTTCACTTTTTTCTGCATTAAGATTATCCAAATAAAGAAAACCATAAATATTACCATCAACAATGATTGGAGCACAATAAATCGATAAAGATTCAGAATTTAATTCTGCATAACTGCTGAATGTATTTTCCTCTTTTGCATTTGCGATATATATCGGTTGCTTAATTCTTTGAACTTCACTCAGAACACTCTTGCTGATATATACGAAATTCTTAAGAATATGCTTTGAGTCATCCATTGCCACTTTGTAAGTATAATTTTCATAAATGTCCTTTTTAATTAGAAATCCACGTGTACTATTAGTAAAATCCAAGGTAAAAGCTACAATTTCCTGTTCGAGTTTATCCAAGTTGAGCATAGCAAAGAATTTTCGAGTTGTATCAATTAATTTTGACATAGATTCCATATCATTATTCAAAGTAATGAATTCTTCAATTCGAATCAGAATAGAAGTAAGATGTAATCTAAGGTTCTTTACTATCTCAATCTCCTGCCGTTGAAATGTAAGTTCACCTTTATCAGCCAATACTAAACATCCAACAACAGCTGCTTTGATCCTTAAGGGAATAAATAGTATGTGAGATTTGTTAATCTTTCTGGAAATTATTTCATTCTTTTGTATTGATTCATTAATGTAATTAACCATTTTTTCAGAGTAAAGTTCTTTAACTTCTATATTGAATTTTAAGTATGGTTTTTTTCGCTTTTCAATTTCATCTTTCAAAATGATGGCATAGTAATGTGGTGCAAATAATCTTTTGAGTGTTTTATCAATGAAAAATTTCATTCGAGATGTTTCTCTCAATTTCAAGATATCATACAATTCTTCCTGCCATTTTTCTGTTGAATCCATGAATCGAGGTTCAATTTTTATTGTCTTGAATACAGTATAATTCTTCACATAATACTGAGTTTTTCTATAATAAAGCTCTTTATCACGGCTTGAAAGTTTTTTGGAATTTGTTTCAATAGATTGTTTATATCTACCAAAGAATAACTTTGCTTTTCGCTTCAGATTTAAATATGCAAAAATCTGAACTATAATTCCGTAAATTTCAGTTTCCAGTAAATAAAAATCATTCTTCTGCACATAACCTATCAAGTTGAAAAGATCGCGCAAAATTAAGCGTAAATTTATATTTCCATCTAGAAGATGTATTTTTATTTTCTTGATCTCTAATACAGTTTCCCAGTATTTAAAATTATTCTTTTCACATAGTTTTTCAGCTTTATGACAGGTTGATATTGCTTTTGTAATCTCTCCAAGTCCGGTATAACATTCAGACAGACGAATGCAATTGATTGTTTGGGCATAATCACTTTTATTTTGCATCGAATATACAAATGCTTTATCAATAATTTCTAAACCATCTGTATAGTCGTTATTCGAAATTTTAAGGAAACCAAGCATCTGATAATAGAATTCATGCTCATGATGTTCAAAGAAAATTTCTTTTGATTTATCCAACATCTGCTCAATTTTTTCATAATCGCCAATTTCATAGAGATAGTAGAAAAATGTTTTCGTTAAAGGTGTGATCTGATAAATTTCGCCTTTCACAAGGTTTGGAACGTGTTCCTTAATAAATTTATAGTAATAATTGAAGTTCTTTATCTTACTCTTGGCTATTGCCAGATTATCAATAATAGAATTTAAGAAAGGCTTAGTTTCCAGTTTTTTTGAAGCATTGTATGCTTCTTTCAACAGATTCTCGGCTATTGAAAAATTTCCAAGTTTTATATGCGCTTCACCTTGATTAAGTAAAACTAATATTCCATATCGTTTTGACACTATCTGTTCAGATATTTTCTTGGCTTTACTAAAATTTTTAAATGCTTTATTAGTATCACCCTTAATTAATGCTATATCCCCAATGTTATTGTAAACTGCTACAAGCTGACGCTTATAATTTATTCGTTCCCAAATATTTTTTGCGATTTCGAAATTTTTATCAGCTTCATCAATTAATTTTTTATTCCTATAGAGAACCCCAAGTCCATTATGAAGTCTCCCTAATTTAATGAAGTAATTTGGATTATTCTGTGTTTTTATATTCTGTAAATAATCCTCAATAAGATTAATACCTTCATCTGCTCTACCGCTTAATCCGTAATACAAACCTTTATGAGTGATGAATGAAATCTCCTTATCATCAGGAAGAGAATATTCACCTAGTTTCTTAATATATTTCCCCATCTCTTCGATGTTTCCCAAATAAAGCAATGTACGACATAGTTTGATAAGAATTTCAATTCTCAGGCTACCTGTGATTGCATGTTTCAATGCTTTCTCAAATCTCCTGCGAGAGAGTGATAGTTTTTCCATCACAAAATAGAACATACCCATAATCGCATGCTTTTCAGGAACAAAAGGCATTTTCAATATAATGCGTTTCAGTTCATCAGATATATGAGATTCTGTGGTCCATTCAGATTTTTCCATCAAAAGATTAAGATCAGAAATTTGATTTCTCTTTTTAACTTTTAATTCAGATGAAAAATCTAGAACTATCACCTTTGAGATTTGTTCAAAAGCTATTTCATGCTCTCCTCTTCCTGTGAATAACTCTACTGAAAGAAGTAAATATTTACGAACTGCTTCAAAATCATTTACAAATTTTGCATGTTCGATAATACCATTCAAAAAAGGAAAAAGAGTAATTTGCTCATCATTGAAATATGCAAGAACTCTGTTGGAGAGTATTTTTTTTGTTTGTACTTTAAGTTCTTTCCTAAATTTATCTTTTGCTTCCTTGAAAGTAAAATAGTAATATTCATCGTCTTTTTTTAAGAGCTCATTATTGATTCCATCCGAAAGAAGAAAGAACAGAGTTTTATCATCAATCGATAAAATTGATTTTATTAATTTATTGGAAAGAGGTGTCTCAATATATGCCAATTTTTTTATATATTCATAACTCGACTTTGAGAGATGATTTATTCTCAGATTTATCGCATCCTGAATTTCTTTGGGCAATTCATACTTATCCAGATCATATTCAAAATTAAATTTGTTTGAATCCCAAATCAATCTTTTATCGGTTAGATCAAGTAGAATATGTTCAATGAACATCGGATTACCATTTGATCGTAACCATACTGATTCAATAAAATCAGGTGGTGGTTTTATCATTAATAATCTGGAAATATATAACTCTGTTTGCTCATAGCTAAGAGCATCAATAGTCATTTGAACTGGATGCATTAATCCTACTAATTTACGTGGATCATTCATGCTTAAAATAATCAGAATAGGACGCTGAGTTACTTCTTTGGATATATAATTTATAAAACCAAAGACATCTTTTGCTAGATGCTCGGCTTGTCGAATAATGAAAATTAGTGGTTTCATTTCTGAGAGATGATAAATAAAACTTGATGCCGTTTTAAAATCCCATTCAAGATCATCTTGAATTTGCTTTGATTCATCCGTTGGTTTCTCTGAATCAAAAAGGTATTCACTTAAAGTGGTTGAAATCTTTGAAAGATCGGAAGCTAACTTTTCATTATTTTTTACAGCATTATAAAACTCTTTGATCAAGGCAAAGAAGGGATCTTTATTAGAAGCACTACATGTGTAATCAAAAATATGATATTCTTCAGTTAGCAGGTGGTATCGGAAAAGTGTAAGTGCATTATTCTTTCCCAATCCTTTTCCAGCAGAAAGTGAGATTATCTTACCATTGTCCTTTTTGATTATTGGAATATAATCGAGCAATTTGTGAGAATAATCTTCACGGACTATATAATCACTGAATTGAATATTGTTAACGATCGATCTTTTCCGGGAGAAGGAATACTGTTTTGGTTGTATCTGGTTAATCTGGTCAATTATACTCTCAGCATCCTTGAATCTATCTTTTGGATCTTTTTCTAATAGTTTTAAAATTATCTTTTCAAGACCATCCGGTATGTCTGGATTTAATTCAGTAGGAAATTTAGGGAATAAGTTAAATTCGTCACCAGAAAGAATTGCAGTAAGTTGTTCAATAGTATATGGTAATGTTCCTGTTGTGATTTGATATAACATCACACCCAATGAATAAAAATCGCTTTGAGTTACTGCTTCATTCCCAATAAATATTTCAGGAGCAACATAAGGTAAAATATATCCAATTTGCTTGTTAGTCCTTTTGATATCGATTTTAGTGAATCCATAATCCATTAATTTCAGGACAGGCTTATTCTTCTTGATCTTATAAACAACGTTATTTGGCTTAAGGTCTCTATGTATTATATTTTGGCTATGTAATGCACTCAAAGCATAACAGATCTGTACAATAATGTCATAGAATAATTCTTCATTTGCTTTGCTGTATCTGAAATTTGAAAGTGTTTTTCCTTCATAATATTCACATAAATAGTATATATGATTCTCGAAACAACCAAAATCGTTAACTTGTATCAAATTAGGATGATGCAATTTGGTTATGTGATGCATATTTTCTGCTGAGAATTTTTCATAAAGTCTGTCTGAATCGCGCATTTGGAATAGTTTTAAAACATACTTCTTTTGAGTTCTAAGATCAATTACTTTATATACAGTTGCCCATACACCAGCACCTAATTTTTTTTCAACTTTGTACCGTGAATCAATGATCATTACTCACTCCTTTCTAGTTATCCTTTATAAATTTGTCTGGATTCGTTGTCAAGAAAGGGATAATGGAAGTTAAAATATTTTGATAAATTAATTTTTATGATTTAGTTGCAAAAAAAAGCGATGCAAATGCATCGCTTTGAATTAAATAGTATTTTGTCATTTCATTTTTGCTAATATTTTTGAAACTATACTCTGGAACTCAATAGCAGAAACTTGAGTTTCATTATTCTTAAGATAAGCTTTACCAGTATCTCCAGATTTCACAATGTTAATATCAATAGGGATATGTCCCAACACATCAATATCAAAATCACGAGCAGCTTTCTCAACTCCAAGACCAGCAAAAATATCAGTTTTCTCTCCGCAATGTGGGCAGACAAATGTACTCATATTTTCAATAATTCCTAAAATTGGAACATCCATTTTCTGGGAAAATTTAATCGTTTTTCTTGCATCCAATAATGCTATATCCTGTGGTGTCGAAACAATAAGAGAACCATCTACTTTTTTAAGCATTTGAACAACACTTAATGGTTCATCTCCTGTTCCTGGTGGAGAATCAACTATAAGATAGTCTAATTCCGGCCATTGGATATCCTGCATAAACTGTCTTATTACATTCATCTTCATAGGTCCTCTCCAAATGATCGGATCATCAGGATTTTCTACTAAGGTTGCAATAGTCAATGCATAAAGATTTTCATTAACTTTGATAGGTTCAGGGAATTCACCTTCCTCTTTCATTTGAAGTTTTTCTCCTTCAATTCCAAGCATTTTCGCTATTGAAGGTCCATGAATATCTACATCAAGTATTCCCACTTTATACCCTTGGGAAGATAATCCATAAGCAACATTTACGGCAACAGTACTTTTCCCAACACCACCTTTCCCGCTAATCACGATAAGCTTATGTTTGATTCTGTCCAGATTTGCTTCTATGCGCATTTCTTCTTTTGTTTTTTCTTGTTTCTTAAAATCTACTGGTTCCATTTTCCCTCCGCACATCCAAGTGCATTTATTATTATTAATTTTAATTTAACTAATCTTTGACTAATGGCAAATAAAAGTTTTACTAATTACTGTCTATGAAATTATACGAAACGTTTTGTGCTACCTTCCCGGTAAAAGTAAGAAATTCGTTGACTAATTCAACATGATAAAAATAGAAAAGTAGACTAAAGTTAATAAGGAGAAATAATGAAAGCTGTAATTCTTGCTGCAGGAATGGGAAAAAGGTTACAAAAAGTTTCTGGTGGTCTTCCCAAAAGTATGATTAAAATTGGAAATAGTTCAATAATTCATCATCAACTTGAAAGCTGTTTGAAGGTTGGCATCAATAAATTTGTGATTGTTCTTGGATATAAAAAAAAACAGTTAAAAGAACATATTTTAGAAAAAATAGATCATGAAAACATTACCTTTGTTGAAAACCCAATTTACGATACGACCAATACACTCTATTCTTTATGGTTAACCAGGGAACATCTAAATGATGATTTTATATATTTTAATGCTGATGTACTTTTCCAAAGTGACTTACTCCAAAAGATATCTGCAAAATCAAAATACTCTCAATTACTCTTAGAAACCAAATCTTGTGCAGAAGAAGAGGTTAAAATGATAGTTGATAATGAGATGAGAATTCAGCAAATTAGCAAAGTACTGCCAATTCCCGAATGCGCTGGAGAATTTATTGGAATTGGTAAGTTCAATAAAGAAATCCTGAATCGTTTTGTGCACTATCTGCAATATGGTGTTGATAACAATCAATCTAATAACTATTTTGAATATGCGGTTGATCTACTTGCTAAAGATAAAATTCTTAAAGCAATTCCAACTGATGGTGTTCCTTGCATTGAAATTGATTTTCCTGAAGACCTCAAAAAGGCAAAGGAGTTATTCTCTATTTAGTGATGGAGAATTAATGAAAAAGCTTTTATTAGTTGGTATCAACGCCAGGTATACTCATTCAAATCTTGCCTTAAGATATCTCAGGAATTTCGTTATTGATCTTGATTATAAAATTAAGCTATTAGAATTTTCTATAAATCAAAATTTCCTAGAGATATTAGAATTAATAGCGCTAGAAGAACCGGAAACAATAGCATTATCAGTATATATCTGGAATACAGACGTAATAAAATCATTATTATCTGAAATTAAGAAAATACTCCCGGAAATAAAAATTGTCCTTGGTGGTCCAGAAGTTAGTTATGATGCTGAAGATTGGCTAGAGCAATTTCCGCAAATTGATTATATTATTTGTGGATTTGGTGAAGCAGGTTTTAAATATCTTCTTGAGAATGAACTGAATGTGAAAAACACGATAATAAGATTAAAGAATCCACTTTTCTCAGATATTCCTTTTCCATATCTACCTTCAGATTTTCCTGAAATAAAAAATAAGTATATTTATTATGAATCAAGTCGAGGATGTTCTTTTAAATGCAGTTATTGTCTTTCTTCTCGTTTGGATCAAGTCTTAGAATTTCGTGATATCGAAGTTGTAAAAAGTGAATTGAATTTCCTCATTGAACAACAACCTAGAATTATTAAATTTATTGATCGAACTTTTAATATTAGGAAAAAACATTCACGTGAAATCTGGAAATTTCTAATTGATCTCAATCCAAAAGTAAAATTTCATTTTGAAATACATCCCGAATTACTTGAAGAAGAGGATCTTGAAATTTTCAAAACAGTTCCAAGAAATTTGTTTCAATTTGAGATTGGTTTGCAATCTACTAATCCCGCTACATTGGAAGCAATTCACCGAAATAATTTAAGTACAAAAGCAACAAATTTAGTCCGAAAGTTAATCGCATTGGGAAATATTCACATTCATGTTGACCTGATAGCAGGATTACCGCATGAAAATATATTTGCTTTTAAACAATCATTCAATGATATTTTCAATCTTCATGCAGATCAATTTCAACTAGGTTTTCTTAAAGTTCTAAAGGGTACTGAAATGGATGAGAACAAAACAAAATTCGGGATATTGTCATCCGACAAAAATCCTTACCTAATCCTTCAAAACAAGTGGTTATTATTTGATGAATTAAATGGAATTCATAGAATAGAAATATTACTAAATACATTCTCTAATTCGAACAAATTTAGCATGACATTAAAATATCTTATCTCTGAGTTTAACTCTCCTTTTGATTTCTTCAGCAACTTTCTGGAGTTTCTTAATACAAGAAATTACGATTTGAGAATTAAAAACTGGGAAAAAAATGCAAATCAGTTGATCCAATTTACAAACTCTTTATTTCCCAAAAAAAAGAAACTGTTTTCGGACTGTTTAAGATGGGATTGGTGTCTACAAGCTAAAGCTCATTATTATCCTGAATTTCTTAGATCCGAACTAAACTTTCAGGCAAAGAAACTTGGAACAAAATATTTAAATAAACACAAGGCTAAATTGGAAAAATCTGAAATCACAATATCAGATTTAAAGCAAACTATTTACTTTATTCCGGAATCAATAAAATTCAAGAAAGAAAATTTACCGAATTCTGATGTAGTTGCATTTATTAAGGGAAAACCAATATTCAATAGTTAACTAAAAAACCCTACTGGAAACCAGTAGGGTTGTATACTAATATCATCTCTACCCAATAAAATTGGGAAGTAATTTATTTCATTAATAGCATTCTTCTGTGAAATTCTTCCTTGCTTGTCTTCAAAGTATAAAGATATACTCCAGTTGCTACATTTTTTCCATTTTCATCTTTTCCGTCCCAATATTCAGTTTGTAGTAAATCAGCCTGAACATAACCTTCAAAGATGTTCTTAATTCTTTCGCCTTTTATGTTATAAACAATCAACTGAACTTTGCTATCATAATTAAGTGCAAAATCAATTCTCGTATTGGGATTAAATGGATTTGGGTAATTTTGTTTTAATCCATAATCATCTGGTGTTGCGGGTGTTCCATTATTCCCATTGCCTTCAGGTACAAACAATGAAATAGGGCCAAGAATATTTGGTTCACCACTATAATCTACACATTCAAGCCAGTACCAATAAGTCGTGTTCTCTACGATTGGGAAGTTATCTGTATATGAATATTGTGTTGGTTCGGTAGTTGAACCTTGTCCTTCAATCTGGACACCACTATTTATATGAGTTGATTGTCCCAAATTCTGTGAAATACCTCGATAAACATTCCAGTAGGCATTATTTGTTTCAGATTGAGTAATCCAGCTCAGAGACGGTTGATTCTGCAATTTTACAGTAAAACTTGAAAGAGTCACTGGTAATGGATAAGTACTTCCTGTAATGGG
>CAZSOM010000045.1:0-9658 GCA_964608295.1 uncultured Candidatus Cloacimonadota bacterium | reverse complement strand
AGAATATAAAGATTGGTGTAATTGGCTGTATGGCTCAGCGTCTGGAAGCTAAGCTGAATGAATTAAATTCCACTATTGACTTTGTAGTTGGAGTAGATCAATATAAAGAATTACCAAACATAATTAATGCTTTATATAATAAACCTGATTTTATTTGTAACACTGAAGTTGATGATACAGAAATCTATAAAGACATTTATCCAATTCATACAGGAAAATTCAATGCTTTTGTAACAATAATGCGAGGCTGCAACAATTTCTGCTCGTATTGTATTGTCCCTTATACTCGTGGTAGAGAGCGAAGCAGACCAACTGAAGATATAATAAATGAGATTACAAGAATAGGGGAGAAGGGCTTTAAGGATGTTACCTTGCTTGGACAAAATGTAAATTCATACCATTATAAAAATAGCAATTTTGCAAAACTTCTAAAGCAAATAAATAGAATTGAATCAATAAATCGCCTTAGATTCGTAACCTCACATCCAAAAGATCTGTCAGATGAAGTTATACAGGTTATGGCAGAATCGGAAAAAGTTTGTGAACATTTACATCTTGCAATGCAAAGTGGAGATGATGAGATCTTAGCTAGAATGAATAGAGGATACACATCTAAACACTATCTTGATATTACTAGCAAATTAAGAAAAGCAATGCCTGAGATAGCGATAACAACAGATATAATAGCTGGATTCCCAGGTGAGACTGATGAACAATTCCAAAGAACTTATGAGTTGATGAAGAAAATCAAATTCGATTATGCCTTTACATTTAAATATTCACCAAGATCAGGTACAAAAGCTGCTGAATATAATGATCAAGTTCTTGAGGGAGTTCGTTTAGAAAGATTACAAAAACTTATTGAACTTCAACAAGATATAACTACAGAAAAATATAAAGAACAAATTGGTAAAATAAAAGAGATCTATGTTGAAAAAGTAAGCAAAAAATCTAAAGATGAGATGGCTGGGAAAAGTAGAGATTTCAAGATCACCGTTTTCCCTGGAGACAAATCACTAATAGGACAATTTGTTAAAGTGAAAATAATTGATGCAGTTGGCTGGACACTAAAGGGTGAGATGTTGTAATGAATTTGATTGAACACCTTAAGCTTTGGCTGAATCATGAAACTGCCCTGATAGAAAATCCTAATCCGCTTATAGTTTTAGCTATATTGCTTATTACAGGTTACATTGCAACAAAGATCGCTTCTAAGCTTCATATCCCAACTGTAACGGTTCAAATTATTGGAGGAGTAGTTCTCGGACGTTATGTACTGAATCTATTCCAAGAAGAAGCTTTTACTGCATTTGCGCCAATTACAAATTTTGCTCTCGGTTTTATTGGACTAACTATTGGTAGTCACTTGGATTTCCAAAAGTTACGAAATGCCGGTAAAAGAATTTTTTTAATAGCAATTTCCGATGTATTGATAACACCTGTTATTGTTTTCTTCACAATGTTTAAAATTGCTCATTTATCATTTGAGGTGAGCCTTCTAATCTCAGCAATATCCATTACAACTGCACCTGGATCTACTTTGCATATTGTGAGGGAAATTCGTGCTAAAGGGATATTTACAAAAACAGTACTTGCAGTTGTAGCTCTTAATAATATTTTCACCATCCTTATTTTTTATGCAGTATTTAATTATCTATTTTATAAGTCTTCCATGCAGGATATTAACTTGATCAACACAGTTGGTAAATCGCTATTAATGCTCATAGAATCTGCTATTGTCGGCATCACTGTAGGTGGAATATTAATTTACTTCACAGAGAAGAGGAAAACAAGAATATCTTTTCTGGCAATGGTTATTCTCGCTGTTGTCTTAACTGTTGGAACTGCCGAATTGATCCATCTTTCAGGACTTTTATCATGCTTGATATTAGGATTTATAATTACTAATTTTTCCAAATATAGAACAATCCTATTTGGTGCATTTAAAGATATTGAGATAGAAGTGTTTACTCTTTTCTTTGTGTTAGCCGGTACACATGTTGATCTGGCAACCATGAAAACTGCCGGTTTTGCAGGTTTGTTGTTGATTATTTCCCGTTTAGTGGGGAAGACCTTTGCACCTACTTTTGGTGCTTATTTAGCCAATTCTACAAAGACAATAAAAAATTGGATTGGAATATCTTTATATCCTATTGCTGGAGTTGCAATTGGTTTAATTTTACTTGTAGAGAACAGTAAATTCTTACATGAATATTCTGGGCAGATCACAGCAATTGTACTTACAGCAGTTATTGTGAACGAGCTCCTGGGACCGATCTTCACAAAAAAAGCAATAATCAAAGCAAGTGAGAATCATAAAAACAGATTACGCTTAATGGATTTTTTACAGGAAGAATATATAAAGATTGATCTGGAAGCCGTTGATAAATGGGATGCACTCGATAAATTAGCTGAATTCCTGCATCGTTCTCATAAGATCAGGGAGCTTACATTAGCTGATTTAAAGAAATCAATTGTTGATCGTGAGAAAGATATTTCAACCGGCATTGGTGAAAACTTGGCTATTCCGCATGCTATAATCGATGGTGGACCAAAAATTCAGGGTATTATTGCTGTATCCAAAAAAGGTATTCCATTTGATTCTATTGATGATAAACCTGTTAATATTATCATTCTTTTAGCTACACCAAAAGAATATTATGATCTTCATATTTTGGCAAATATAGCTAAGATATTTGGTCATCATCCACAAATTAAGGATAAAATAATTCAAGCAAACAGTCCTGAGGAAGTATTTGAAATACTCCAGACTGAAGAGATAGAAGCTTTAAATCCATTCTTCGAGGATTAAAGTTTAATATTTATTATCATATTTTTTATGTTTTAACTCAAAAAATAAATTTCAATGCGTTAGAAACGATTTTTATAAAATTCTAATCTTACCTCAAAGAAATATTCTATATTTACAATTCAAGAACAAAGCTTGATAAATTATATGTAACGACCAAAAAAATAAAGGGGTAGTTTATGTCAGAAAATATTTTATCTAAAGTGAGAGGAGCTAATTTTAAATTCAAGGGAGAGGAAAAGCCACATTTCTATCATGTGATAATATATATTATGTAAACTTGTGAGTATTAGCTTAACTCTTTCCTATCTATGGTGTTGTGTTGCTTTGCAATATAAGCTTATTCCTACAATTTAAGAAAATTTATTAGGTGTGCTAATTATCATGAAAATCAAGGATGTGTCATGAGTGCATCTACAAAAGCACTAATAACAAAGAAAATAGAACTATAAAATCAATTATTAAGACTGGAACTGTGAAGAACCCCACAGCATAAGCATTAAAAGCTATAAAAAGTATAAACTTCAATCAACTTAATCTTCAAAAAGGGGAAAAACACCAAAAATCAATTCTAAGCGCCGAAAAAAGAAAAAGATACATAGAACTCACGAAAATGTGGAGAAATAGTTTTAAAATGATGTTTAAGCAGAATATCTCCTTATCATTGATATTTTCTAAAATATTATTCTAATACATTATTGAATTGTTAAAGATAATTGACACAATCTATTTGCTTTTAAAAATGAATATTATTGGATTTAATGGAGTTTATATGAAAAGTATGACTGGATATGGAAGGGCAAAATATGTGGATGATGATCTTGATCTTGAAATTGAGGTTAAGTCTATCAATAATAGATTTTTAGATCTTCGTATTAAGCAACCTAATTATTTATCATTTTTAGAAGCAGATATAACAAAAAAGATAAACAAAGAAATTGTTCGAGGGAAAGTTGAAGTAAATATTAATCTTAACCTGCTCAATATACCTGATTTAGAGCTCAACGAGGATATGCTAAAAGCCTACTGGGAGATGTATAGTAAAGCAAAGAAACTTGTTAATGCCAATGCACATCTCCCCTTTTCTAAACTGCTTTCCGAAAGTAATGTCATAAAAAGTGGTAAGCATAAGATCGATGAAGACAAAATGAAAGAAATAATTTTCAATACACTGGAAGAAGCAATTTCTACTCATCAGGAAATGGCTTTATCAGAAGGTGCATCGATGAAAGAATACTGTTTAACTTCGATATCACAGATGAGATCAGCAATAAGTAGAATGGAGCAGGAGTTCCCTATTTATAAAAAAACTGTTTTTAACAATTTAAAAAACAATATTGAGAAAATCTTAGGTGAATTCATTAAAGAGGATGATCATAAAAAGTTGCTTCTTGAGACTGCAATATACATTGAGAAAGCTGATGTTACTGAAGAAATTGTTAGATTGAATAACCATTTAGATAAGTTCTCAAGCTTGTTTAAGGAAAGATCTGATCTAGGGAAAAAATTGAATTTTGTACTTCAGGAAATGCATCGAGAAATCAATACAATCGGTTCTAAGTTTAATTCAACAAAGGTATTTGATGATATTATTCTGATTAAAGAAGAAATTGAAAAATGTCGGGAAATAATCCAGAATGTCAGATAGTGAATCAAAATTGAAATGGGTTTCTTACCCATTCAAAGATTATCCTTTGAGTTCAATATTACTAGTTGTGTTTTTAATAATTATTAGTTTGCTGCTTTGGAAAATAACAGTTGTAAATTGGAATATGCCTCTCTTCTTTTATCTGGGAATGACATTGTTCATCTTAAGCTTAATAACTTATTTTATTCCTACAACTTATGAACTTATGGAAAATAAAATAACTGTACATTATTGGTTAATTAAAACTGAAAGACCTTATTCCCACTTCGGATGTTACTATATTGATAAAAAGGGAATTATGCTAAGTACATTCAAAATGCCTCGTAAATTAGATCCCTTTCGAGGGCTTTCGCTACGTTTTTCTAAAACTAGAGAAGAAAAGGAAGAACTTCTCAATATACTTGCGATGAAGATCGGGAATAAAGTTTAAATAAATGTATGACAATAAAATAGCGTATAAAGTTAAAAGAATACTTGAAGATAATCCACATAATAGTTTTAAAATAAAAGATATAGCACAAGCAATTGGCTTAAGAAAGCATAAGCATAAAGATCTTCTTGATACACTATTTAAATTATCAAAAGATGAAGAGATTCTTCAGAAGAATCGCAAGTATCGTGCAATTAAATCTAAGAAAACTCAGTACATCACAGGGATATTTGATGCTACAACCTTAGCACGAAATAAGTCATTTGCATTCGTGAAAGCTGATCCTGAAGATATTTTTATCTCTTCGGAAGATACACTTAATGCTTATCACAACGACACTGTTGAAATAAATGTAGAATATCAGCGAAATGGCAAGAAATACGGAATTATTACAAAAGTTGTGCAAAGAGCAAATGAAAAGGTAATTGGTACATTTCAGGAATACAACGGAAAACACTACATAATCCCAGACAATTCCAGAATTCATACAAACTTTGCGGTAAATGATATTTCATCTGCTAAAACCGGTGAGAAAGTTGTTTTGAATGTTACTAATTGGGGAAGTCGAGAATATCATAAAATTCCAGCTGGAAATATTGTAGAAGTGCTGGGAAAAGCTGGTAATCCTGATGTGGAAGTTCTCAGTGTTATTAAGCAATACAATCTTCCACTGGAATTTCCGCAAAATGTTATAGCTGAGCTCAGTGATATTTCGGAAGAAATAACAGATTCTTTAATTAATAACCGAACAGATCATAGAAACTTGCTTACATTTACCATTGATCCAGCTTCGGCTAGAGATTTTGACGATGCAATATCATTGGAAAAGTCGAAAAATGGATATACTCTTTACGTTCACATTGCAGATGTAGCACAGTATATCAATATAAAAAGTAAATTATTCGAAGAAGCTGCTAAACGCGGAAACAGCTATTACTTTCCCAAGAAGGTGATTCCAATGTTGCCAGAGAAAATATCCAACAAGCTCTGCAGCTTACGTCCTTTTGAAGATAAACTTACATTGACTGTTCAGACAAAGTACGATGCAAATTATAAAGTAATTTCACAAAAAGTTTATGAAAGTGTTATCTGTTCAAATGCAAGATTCAATTATGAAGAAATTGACGAGTTCTTTGACGGTAAGAAAGAACTGGAACCAGAAATTTCCGAAGCTTTAAGAGAAATGCATAAATTATCTAATCATCTCACAAACAATAGAGTTAAATGTGGATATCTTAAACTAAATATTCCTGAGACCATTTTCATCTTTGATGATGAAGGTCACGTTGTAGATCTGGAACGCAGTGTAGAAACTGATTCTCATAAAATGATTGAGAATTTCATGCTGGTTGCCAATGAATACATTGCTAAAGAGCTTTCAGCAGGAAAAACAATTTACAGGATCCATGAACAACCGGATGAAGAAAGATTGATAAAACTCAAAGAGGAATTAGCAAGTTATAATATCAAGATGGAAAACAATCAGAATAAGAACCTAGCACTTCAGAATTTACTCAACTTATTACCTGATGAAAACTACCATCGGGTTTTTGATCGTAAGATCTTGAGAAGCATGAAAAAAGCAAAATATTCTGTTGATAATTTAGGTCACTTCGGTTTAGCGATGCAACATTACACACACTTCACATCGCCAATTCGCAGAATTTCTGATCTGATTATTCATCATCAGATAAAGAACAAAATAAGATCAAAACAAACACCTTTTTCAGCATCTCACCTATTCAAACTGGCAAAAAATGCAACTGAACGAGAACAAATTGCTGATGAATCGGAACGTGAAGTTGACCTAAAAAATAAAACTATCTTTATGAGAAAAAAGATCGGTGAAGAATATACTGCTATCATTATTGTTGTTCGAAATAATTCTTTCATTGTTGAATTAGATGAATATCCCGTTACGGGTGTTGTTAGCTTAGCTTCTCTAACTGATGATCATTACGATTTCTTCCCGCAGCACAGTAGATATATTGGTAAGAGAACCGGTAAGATTTATAAATTGACAGATAAGCTTAATGTTCTTTTAAGCAGTGTAGATGATGAGATCATATTTAAAGTTGTGGAAGAAAAAAATGTCAGAAAATAATAATTATTTAGAAGAAATCCAGGATTAAGCCTATGTTCATATATCGTTTATTGACTTCAATACTAGTTCGAATGGGATATCCATTTATAAAAATGCGTTTGAAAGATAAAGCCGGAAAACAAAGATTGGGTATCCAGAAGAATAGTTTTGAAAAATGTGTCTGGATCCATGCTGCATCTGTTGGTGAAGTAAATGCTGTTAAAACACTTGTTAACCAACTTCTGCAAACTTATTCTCATATTGATTTTTTTATGACTACAATGACAAAGACAGGTTTGGAAGCTGCAAAAAAAATCAGTCCAAAGTTAGCTGTAAGCCTCTTCCCCATTGATGTATCTTTTATTCAAAGAAGATTATTCAAAACCATTAATCCTGAATTGATCATATTAACTGAAACTGAATTTTGGCCAAATATGTTGCATGTTGCAAAAAAAAGAAAAATACCTGTTGTCATGGTTAATGCCAGGATATCTGATAAATCTTTCCCGAAATATCGTAATCTACGCTTTTTCTGGAAACCTGTTTGGAAAGCAATAAAAGCTGTGAATGCTCAATCTGAAAAGGATGCACGCAGATTTATAGGTTTCAATTTCGAAAATGTAATCAATGCTCATAACTTGAAATTCTGTATAGATCTTCCCGAATTCAACAAAACGACCTTGAGAAAAGAATTAGGCTATTCTCAAGATGATTTCATTATCGTTTGGGGAAGTAGTCGTCCTGGAGAAGAAAAGCTCCTTAAAAAGGTTTTTCCCGACCTTAAGGAGAAGATCAACAACCTAAAGGTGATCATAATCCCACGGCATCTCCACAGAATTCCACAAGTATGCGATATTTTTAAAGATTTTGATTTTAAGATCTATTCTAAATTAGAAGAAACCAGTGCAATACTCATTGTTGACGAAATGGGTATTTTAAACATGTTCTATGCACTTTCTGATCTGGCAATAGTAGGTGGCAGCTTTTTCAATTTTGGAGGACATAACCCGCTTGAACCAGCCTTTTATGGTACTCCCTCAATCATAGGAAAATACCACAATTCATGTCGTGACTCTGTAGATAGACTTTTAGAGAATGAAGGAATTCTAGTATCCGATAAAAAGAAACTAACTGAAGAAATCTTTAAACTATATGATAATTTTGAACTTCGGAAGCAACTTGGTTCAAATGCCAAACAAACTTTAGGACTTAATTCAGATAGTTTGAAAACAAATCTTAAGGTTTTGGAGGAATACATAAAGTAAAAGAAGCTTTCTTCACAGGATAATTCAATTTATTTACTTTAATGGGAATATGAAAATAAAATTGATGATAGTGTTATTATTTACCATCACAGGTTCATTGTTTTGTGATATGTCATCAATTTTCTGGTTTCCCAAAATTGGCAAATTCACAGGTCAAACAGAAACTTCAATCGGATTTCATTTTTGGGACGATCACCTGTATATCCGCAATCTACAACTTAGAACGTATTCCTACCTTTACCCGGGAATCCGCATAAACAGTATAATAAGATCAAATAAAAAACAGAATCTAATTGAGATGTATAGAAATTCAGCAACGATCTATGAGAAAATTGAACCAAATATTGATGAACTCTATTTAGAATTTCTGGGCTTTAATTATAATAAATTTGGAGTTATAAGTGTAAGCTTGAAACTTGGTAAAATGAGGTATCTCCGGTTTCCATACTTCGATAATATTGCCAAGTTTGATCAAGTTCCGGGATTAACCGACTTGCGAGAAGGTGATATGAGTGGATATTACGGAGAACTATTGTGTCTTGAATATCTTTCCAAACTAGGTATTGGTTATCATCTTTCCTTGATTCACTGGGATTTATTTGAACGATCAGGATTTGATGTTTTAGAAAATTACTTGTTTTTCAAAAGAGATTTTGGAATGTTGGAATTTGAAACGAGAGTTGGAACTCTTCAAACAAGAGAAGAACCGGTAGGAATTTCTGATCTTGGATTCAATGCATATCTAGGATGTTTATGGAAAAGCTACAAGACTGGAATCTATTTAGAAAACATTGGAGATAAGATATTTACCGGATTTAGTATATCTTTTGCTCCTTCCAAAGTTGCTGAAATTCTAGGAAAAGTGAAGTTAGATTATACACGTGCAGATGAAGGATTTTCTATGCAGATCCCTTTCTTCAAACAGGAATTTGGAAGTTTGGTTAAAGATGTTCCTGAAAACGCAGACCTAGTTGGAACAATTACAGCTGAGAGAGTGATAACCTTCTGGAGAGCTGGAATGATGCGAAATTTCTATGAACACATCATTTCAAAAAGTGGTGATACAGATTCATCTGACTTGTATATAAGGATAGTTGAAAAACCTGTAAGATTAGAAAATGAATCTATAATTAGTCCAGTTCACAAATTTAATTCTATTCAATCGTTAAAAGATTGGAATAGTACAGGTTATCGTTTAGGGCAGTACAGCCAGGATGTAATTTATGAATTTTATAGAGAAGTTGATTAAATGAAAGAAGCACTATTCTACACTAAATTGCAGGATCGTAAAGTGAGATGTGATCTATGTCCTCACAATTGTGTAATTGTACCTGAACAAAGTGGTATTTGCAGAGCACGTAAGAATATTGATGGAGTTCTTTATGCTGTAAATTATGGAAAAACAATATCTCTCAGCCTTGAT